>JBCCUY010000089.1:0-11206 GCA_039196145.1 Bacteroidota bacterium | reverse complement strand
GGTGAAGTCCGCCGGCATATCCAGTGAGACTTCCATCGCTGCCAATTACTCGGTGACAGGGCACGATAATCCATAGCGGATTTTTTCCATTGGCGGCAGCTACGGCCCGAATTGCTTTTGGGTCTCCCAGTTGTTTGGAAAGCTCCATGTAAGATACTGTTTTTCCATACGGAATATCAAGAAGTTTGGCCCATACCTTTTTTTGGAAATCCGTGCCGGAGGGGTTCAATTTTAGGTCAAATTCCCTTCTTGTTCCATCAAAATACTCCCTAAACTGGCTTACGGCATCTTCGAGCTCCACAGGAATTGTTCCGATTGGTATTTCTTCATTCAGAACAGTGATTTCAGATAGTCCGTTTTTGTCTCCGACAAATTTTGAAATTCCAATAGGTGTTTGTAAATAAGCAACTTCCATTAGTTTACTTCATCTGAATCTTCAATAATTCCAAGACGCTTCGCTCTGGACTCCCAGGTCCTCCTTGCTAGTACCTGAAGGTCTTCGACATTGTCACTTTCATCCATAATCTCCAATCCCAGAAGGGTTTCTATTACATCCTCTTGGGTAACCAGTCCACTAATGGAACCATATTCGTCAACTACTAGGGAAATGTGCTCCCTTTGTTCTACAAATTTTTCGAAAAGCTCTGGAATTGGCTTATTGCGTTTGGTGACCAGGATTTCTCTTTTTATGGTCTTTAAGGGCTCCTTACCTTTCTTGTTTATGATGGCCTCTAAAAGCTCATCTTTTAGAAAGAAACCTGTAATATTGTCCATTCCATTTTCATACAATGGAATTCTGGAGAAACGCAAAGGACGGTTAGCTTCGAAAAATTCTTGAATGGTGGTATCCGCAGAGGCAATTTTCATAACCGTTCGTGGTGTCATCACGTCCTTGGCCAATATTTCATCAAATCGTAAAAGATTTTTAATCACCTTGGATTCCGATTCTTGAAAAACACCTTCTTCGTGAGCAATATCGGTCATGGCGGTGAAGTCTTCCCTGCTAAGCACGCTCCCATGATGTCCCTTTTTTCCTATGAGTTTGGTGAAGAGTTGCAGTAACCATAGGAGTCCTGTCCACTTCAATATAAAAACCATGATGTTCAGGGCTTTGGCCGTAAAATTGGCCAGTTGCTTCCAATAGGTGGCGCCAATAGTCTTTGGGATGATTTCTGAGGCTACCAAAATAAGGATGGTCATGACCGAGGAAACTACCCCAACCATTAAGTCTTCGGTAAATTCTAACCCTAAAAAAGTTTGGGGTTTGGACCCGTATAGATCCGCGTAGGCGACTTTGGCTTGTACCCCGACCAAAATGGCACCAACCGTATGTGCTATGGTATTTAGGGTCAATATGGCAATGAGTGGTTTGTCCACATCTTTTTTCAAGTTTTCCAGATCAGCCGCGTACTCCTTGCCTTCTTGCTTTTTTACATTGACAAAGGTTGGGGTGATACTCAATAGAACGGCTTCTAAAATAGAACAGAGAAATGAAAAGAAGATGGAAATAAAAGCGTAGAAAAGTAGAATGCCCATAGGTGATATCTAGTTGCACTAAGGTAACGAATACGAATTAATTTTGAACTTCCAGGTGCTTGAATGCATTGTAAAAGGTGTGCTGCAATGCGGTCCTGATGTTCAATTCATATAACTTTCGGTGGGTTCTGGAAGGGTAAACCCTGTTGGAGAGAAAAATAAATACCAATTGGTTTTCTGGGTCTGCCCACACAAAAGTCCCTGTAAAACCGGCATGTCCAAAGCTTTTAGGACTTGCCAAGGGAGAAGGATAGGCTTGGGTCAAATTTAAGGTGTCATTGCCTAATAAGGGCTTATCGAACCCCAGACCCCTTCGGTTTTCATTTTCTGGAAATTGCACCTTGATGAATTCTTTGACCACCTCTTCTGAAATCAATTGCCGATTGCCCACTTTACCAAAATTTTGATACAGCAGCATCAATTTGGCCAAATCTTCCGCGGTTCCAAATAGTCCTGCGTTACCGGAAACCCCTCCCAAGAGCGCTGCATTTTCATCGTGCACCCAATCGCGAGTCAGGGTTTTTCTAAAGAAGGTATCCACTTCCGTGGGTACTATTTTGTTCGGATAGTCCTTTTTGGTAGGATTGAAGCCTAAGGTTTCGCACCCCACTGGCTTGTAGAAATGCTGTTCCAAATAGGTTTCATAATCTGTATTGGTTATTTGTTCTATTAACTGCGGGAAAATAAGAAATGTAAGACCAGAGTATTTGTAGGTTTTATCCGGAGATACCTTTGAGCGGTTAATGATGCGATGTACTTTGTTTCGGAATCTATTCTTGATGAAGAGCCCGTCGTAAACCGTTTTGTTGAATTTTTTGGAAGGAGTCGTTCGAATAAATCTTGTCTTGATTTTATCATCTTTCATGACCCGGTTCAAAAAAATGATATAGGGAGTTAACCCGGCTTGATGACTTAGAATTTGACGTAGGGTAAGATTTTTTTTGTCCTTTCTTTTGGCCCAAGCTTTCCAATAGTTGCTGAATGGGGCATCCAAATCCAACTTCCCTTCATCCACCAGCTTCATTATGCCAGGCAGTGGAGCAGTAATTTTGGTCACCGAGGCTAAATCATAGATATCATTTGGCCCAACAGCCTGAACGCTATCATAGGTATGAAAACCAAAGGCCTTATGAAAAACAACCTTATTATTCTTGGCAACTAGTACTTGGGCTCCTGGAAACGCTTCTTGCCTTATACCCAAGGTCATAATAGAATCCACCTGCTGGTTGATGCGTACTTCATCCAGTCCCATTTCAGAAAGGGTGGAATAGGACAGTTGATTTTGCGCAAGGCTAGTTTGCAGTACAATCAAAAATCCAAATAAAAAAAAATGGAGGTCTTTTAAGGCGTTGGAAATCATATCCCAAAGTTAACCCATTACACGGATAAAATCCCTAGCGAAATAACTTGCTATAATATTGGCTCCCGCTCTTTTAATGGAAATCAATTGTTCCATCATCACCGAATCGTGGTCCAGCCAACCTTTTTCGGCCGCTGCTTTTAACATGGCATATTCCCCGGATACTTGATAGACCGCAACCGGAACATCAACTTCATTTTTTATTTCACGGACAATGTCCAGATAAGGCAATCCAGGCTTTACCATCACAATATCGGCCCCTTCGTCCACATCCATTTGCGTCTCACGGATGGCTTCAAATCGGTTTGCAAAGTCCATTTGATAGCTCTTCTTGTCCTTGGGGACATTTGCAATATCCACAGGAGCGGAATCCAACGCGTCCCTAAAGGGGCCATAAAAACCACTTGCGTACTTAGCGGAATAACTCATGATACCTGTTTGCTGAAAACCCTCATCTTCCAGAGCTTCGCGGATGGTAAGAATTCGCCCATCCATCATGTCACTTGGGGCAACGAAATCGGCCCCCGCTTGGGCATGGGAGACACTCATTTCGGCAAGTACCTCGGCGGTTTCGTCATTCAGGACTTGACCCTCGGCAACAATACCATCATGGCCGTAGGATGAAAAAGGATCTAATGCCACATCGGTCATGACCAGCATTTCTGAGCAGCTATTTTTTATAGTTTTTATGGCACGCTGCATCAAGCCATCAGGATTAAGCGCCTCTGTACCCTTATTATCTTTGAGCTCGTCAGGAACTTTCACAAAAAGCAGCACGGCACAAAATCCCATTTTCCAAAGCTCCAATACTTCGGTTTCCAAATGATCGAGACTCATACGATAGTAATTGGGCATGGATGGAATTTCTTCCTTGACTCCCTTTCCCTCAACCACAAAAAGAGGTACCAAAAAATCATCTGGGGTGATTACGGTTTCACGGACCAATCGTCTGATGGATGCTGACACGCGCAGGCGTCTATTTCTTATGAGTGGGTACATTTTTATTTAGATTTCGATTTCTCCGATTAAATAGGGAACAGCTTTTCCCGAAATTTTTACGCGATCTCCCAAAAACTCAAAATAAATCTCCTCCTCTTGGGGAGAGTTGTTTTGCCGTTAGTTTGTTTTTGTTCAGCACTTTGGCCCAATATGGTGTCAGCGTGGTATGCGCAGAACCGGTTACCGGGTCTTCCGGAATACCGCACTGGGGAAAAAATGCCCTGGATACAAAATCAACCGAATCCCCCGGTGCCGAAACAATGACACCTCTACAATCCAATTGATCCAACAAATGGAAATTAGGTTTCAGGGCCTCAATTTCTGCTTGGGAATTATAGATCAAAAGATAATCTGTTTTCCCCTTAATGGTTTTAAGCGGGGTAAGACCTATGGCATTGTTGACTTCGATCATACTGCGAATGGAAACCGTTTCATCCGTTGGGAAATTCAAGGTCATAAGACCATTGGACTGCCTTTCCACGAATAGCTGACCACTTCTAGGCGAATAAAACTGAATGGTATTTTCTGTAACACCATGATAATGAAACAAAACATAGGCGGTTGCCAAAGTGGCATGGCCACAAAGGTCCACCTCTGTCTCCGGGGTAAACCATCGCAGTTCAAAGACATTGTTTTTTTGGACCGTAAATGCGGTTTCTGCCAAATTGTTCTCTTGCGCGATTTTTTGCATCAAATCCGAATCTAGCCAAGAGTCCAACAAGCAAACTGCGGCTGGATTTCCTTTGAAAACCCGATCGGCGAACGCATCAATTTGGTATAAAGTCAGTTTCATGGTCTAAAGCTACGGATTAAACCCATTCTTTAGGGCTTTGGAGCACTTCAATTAGCTTTTCTTCCTCACTTCCCGGTACAGGATGATGGTCATATTTCCATTGTACATGGGGGGGTAAGCTCATCAAAATACTTTCAATTCGTCCATTGGTTCGTAAGCCAAACAAAGTGCCCTTGTCATGGACCAAATTGAATTCCACATAGCGTCCCCTTCTAATCTCCTGCCAGTCCCTATGTTTTTGATTGTATTCAAGGTTTTTTCGTTTTTCAACTATAGGTATATATGCCTCCAAGAAACTATCACCGACCTCAGTTACAAAACTATACCAGTTTTGCATGGAGATTTCTTCGGTAGCCTTGCAATAATCAAAGAATAGCCCTCCAATCCCTCTGGCCTCATTTCTATGTGCATTCCAAAAATATTCATCGCAGCGCTTTTTATAGTCCGGATAAAAATTGGGGTCATGCGCATCGCAGGCTTTTTTGCAAATGGCATGAAAATGTTCCGCATCCTCTTCAAACAAAAAATAAGGGGTAAGATCTTGACCGCCACCAAACCATTGATCCACAATAGCACCGTCCTTATCATACATTTCAAAATAACGCCAATTGGCGTGTACGGTGGGTACCATTGGATTTTTGGGATGGATTACCAAGCTAAGACCACAGGCAAAGAAATTCGCATCTTTCACGCCAAAATACTGCTGCATGCTTTGTGGAAGTGCACCGTGCACCGCCGAAATATTGACTCCACCTTTTTCAAAAACCTGTCCGTTCTCAATCACTCTTGTTCTTCCACCACCACCTTCTGGACGTTCCCATAAATCTTGTTGGAATTTTGCCTTACCGTCAACCTCTTCCAGTTTGGAAGTAATGGTATCCTGTAATTTTTGGATGTACGTATAGAACTTGTCTTTCATGTTTCGTTTGCGATATGAATGAGATGATATCTTAGTTTGTGCAAGTCTGAATCTGAATTAACCTTTATGGAACTTAGCGTCATTTGTTGTAGCAATTGAACTATCTGAAGTTCGTTTTTCGCGGGATGTTTCTCAAAAAGAAACCGACCCACCTCGTTGTTGTGCAAATCCATTTGTTTGGCCAGCTCCCAATTTGGAAACGCCTCTTCATGCCAATCCGTAATTTTGCAGGTCCATTCGAGTACTTTTTCCGTGTTTTTTCGAAGCCCAAAACATGCTTTGGCAATTAAGTAATTCCATAAGGCGTGCCTGAACGCATTTGCAGGGCCATTTTTATAATGATCTCGCTGGTATAAGTCCGTGGAAATTTTCATACACCTTTTTGTGGCCGATAGGGTTGGTAAAACGAACCGTGGAAATTGCATGCCCAGCTTTACCAAACGCGCAAGGCTTCTTGCACTTAACCTTCTTAGAATTCTAACGAACTTCATTTTTCACCAGTTTGGGCCTGTAGGCCGGTCAATTCGTATAACTCCATGTCCAATACGTCACCTGAACCTGTGGTGTGGTCATTGGGAAGTTGCCTCACCCAAGTAAATCCGTTTTTCTCGGCAACTTTTATGCTTGCAAGATTGGAGTCGTGCACCACAACCTGAAGCGTTTTTAACCCATGGGCGAAACTCCATGACACCAATTCCTTTATCGCCCTGCCCATGATACCTTTTCCTTCGTATCGGTAACTTATGCAATAGGCCAATTCACCTTGTTTTAAATCCTTTGCAAGATCTTTTATATAGACCAAACCTATGATGGTCCTTCCTGTATTTTCTTTAATGGTAAAAAGAAACTCCTCTCCTTGCAGAAAGGCTTTTGTCTTTTTCCCAACGAACAATTCCGAAAGGGTGGGAGTTAGATTTTGTTCCAGGGTTTTTGGAAAATAGGCCTTTAAACGTTCCGAATTGGAAACCACAAAATCACACAGTCGCCATGCATCCTTCTCCTGGATGGGGCTTATGCTGTAATTTTCAAACTCGACTGTGCTTGCCAAAGGATTGCTCTTTTAGTCTTTATAGTTTTTAACGGCTTCGATAAACGCTTTTGCATTTTCAAGCGGAATATGGGGTAAGATGCCATGCCCCAAGTTGACAATGTATTTGTCCTTTCCAAATTCACGAATCATTTGAGTGACCATTTCGGTGATTTTTGCTGGGGGTGAGAGCAGTCTGGCTGGATCAAAATTCCCCTGTAGAGTGATATTCCCTCCGGTAAGATAGCGTGCATTTTGGGCGGAACAGGTCCAATCAACACCAACGGCGGATGCTCCCGAACTTGCCATTTCACGAAGTGCGAACCAGCATCCTTTTCCGAATACGATAACGGGAGCCTCCTCCTTTAGCGCATCAACAATTTGCTGAATATATCGCCAGGAGAATTCCTGATAGTCGGTTGGGGAAAGCATGCCACCCCAAGAATCGAATACTTGGAGAGCATTTACTCCTGCCCTTACCTTGGCTTTTAGGTAGGCTATTGTGGTATCCGTAATTTTCTGGAGCAACTGGTGCGCAGCCTCGGGCTGTGTAAAGCAAAAACCCCTGGCTTTATCAAAACTTTTGCTGCCCTGTCCCTCCACACAATAACAAAGTATGGTCCAGGGGGAGCCCGCAAAGCCAATCAAGGGGATTTCATCTTCTAGTTTTTCTTTGGTCATGTCGATGGCGTCCAATACATACCCTAAAGAATCTTCCACATCTGGAACGATGACTTTATCCAAATCGGCCGCAGTTCGAATTGGGTTCAGTAAGAATGGGCCAAAATTTGGCTTCATTTCAACTTCGATATTCATGGCCTGGGGGATTACCAAAATATCGCTGAATAAAATGGCTGCATCCATACCGTACCTGCGGATGGGCTGAACGGTAATTTCGGAGGCCAATTCAGGAGTCTGGCAACGCGTGAAAAAATCATACTTCCTTTTCAACTCCATAAATTCTGGCAAATACCTGCCTGCTTGTCGCATCATCCAAACTGGCGGACGATCAACGGTTTCACCTTTCAAAGCCCGAAGGAACAAATCGTTTTTAATCATTTACTTTCAATTTTTTTATGGCTTGCACCAGTACATTTTCTACTGTAGGCTTGTTGGCCGTAATTATGTTTTCAGAATATTTTCCAGCCTCGTTGGCGGTTGTTTCGCCGATACAAAAAAGCCAACTTTCATTTATAGGATTCTTGCTCGAATGACTTTTTATGCCACTTGGACTAAAAAAAAGCAGACCATCAAAAACTCGGTTATATTTTTTTGGAGTCAAGATTGTACGGTAGACAACAATTTCATCATACCGAATGTTATTTTCCTTTAAGAATTGCGGCAATTCGTTACGTCGTTGGTTTCCGCAGAGAAACAGAAAACTTTCATTTTTGTAGTTTTTTGCAATAAAAAGAGCCAATTCTACGGCATTTGAAGCCATTTTGGCCACTTTTAACCCAAAGTCCTCTAAAAGTGTTTTTGTTTTTTCACCTACACAAAAAACACTAAAAGCCTCAGGTTCTTCTATATTCTTTTTTTGTCTTAGAAACGCTTTTACCGCATTCTTACTTGTAAATATGAGGTATTGAAAACTTTCAGGGATAACTACGTCTAAAAACTCAATTTGGAGTGCGTCATATTCAACCAGTCCCAGTCCTGAGTTCAGAAATAATTCTCGTTGTTGGGGGGTTAAAATTTTAGTGGAGAGCACTGTTCGCATTTCGTATACTTTCCATAAGTTGTTGTCCACCTTTTTCAAGAACTTCCTTGGCGCACATTGTGCCTAATCCATCTGCAGATTTAAGTGGAACAGTTTTTTTGATTTCAACCTTTTGCTTTCCGTCAAGGGAGAACACCACACCCTCAAAGTGCAGCTTTTCATTTTCACAACGGGCCAAAGCCCCTATCGGAGCTGTACAACCGCCTTCAAGTGTTCGTAAAAAGTCACGTTCAACACCTGTGGCCAATTCAGACTCTTTGTGATTCAGTTTTTCCAGGGCTTTTCTTGTAAAATCGTCATTTTCCATGGCTACTACCAACATTGCTCCCTGTGCCGGTGCTGGAATGATCCAATCCAAAAGAACAGCATCTTTTGGCAGCAATTTGATACGCTCCAATCCAGCTTTTGCAAAAATGGCTCCCTGCCAATCGTTTTCGATCAGTTTCAACAAACGGGTGTTTACGTTTCCACGGAGATCAACAACCTTGTCATTGGGATATTTATTGAGCCACTGCGCTTTTCTTCGCAAACTTCCGGTAGCAATAGTGGATAGTGAATCGTTTTTCAAAAAATCGAGTCCCTTGTGCACCAAGATGTCATGTGTCACCGCCCTTTCCAGAACGGCGCCTTGAACAATTCCTTGTGGCAATTGCGTGGGAACATCCTTCATGGAGTGGACGGCGATATCGATTTGGCCCTTGAGCATGGCTACGTCCAAAGTCTTGGTGAATATTCCAGTAATCCCAAGTTCGTAGAGGGGTTTGTCCAATACCTGATCTCCGGTAGATTTTATGGGAATCAAGGTGGAATCATAACCTATTTCCGCCAGTTTTTGTTGAACTGTGGTAGCTTGCCATAGGGCCAGTTCACTGTCCCGGGTACCGATTCTTATGATTTTGCTCATTTCGAATCGATTTCTAATTGGAATACCTTTTGGATGAGCTCCAAACTGTCTTGGGAATCAACTCCGGAACTTTTGAGGTGATTGGCAAATTGTTTGGTTATTTTTTGAATGATGCGGCCTGAGATAATTTCAGCTTGGTCTTCGTTAAAGTCAGAGATTTTTTTGGACTGAAAATCGATTTCCTCGGCTTTCATGGTATTCAATTTTTCCTTCAGTGCATTGATGACCGGCGCAAATTTGCGAGTCTCCAGCCATTTTAAGAAATCATATCTTACCTCATTGATTATGGCTTCAGCTTTTGGGACAAAGGTTTTTCTTTTGTTCAAGGTCTCATCCGTAATTTGGGAAAGCTGATCTAGGTGTACCAAGGATACGTTATCCAGTTCCTTTACGTCGTCAGATACATTTTTAGGGACGGACAAATCCAAGATTAGAAGTGGTTTTTTTGGATAAATCAACGCTTTGGATACCGTTGGTAATTGAGCTCCTGTGGCCACTACCAGAACATCGGCTTTCCGAATCTCGGTTTGAAGATCACCATAATCTTTAACGGTCAGATGGAACTTTCCAGCGATATCCTCTGCCTTTTCCCGAGTTCGGTTAATTAAGGTTATATGAGAGTTTTTGGAATGTTTCACCAGATTTTCGCAGGTGTTTCTTCCAATTTTTCCCGTTCCAAACAACAGGATATTCTTTTTTGAAATATCTTCAACAAGGTTTAGAATGTATTTTACCGAAGCAAACGCAATGGATGTTGCACCGGAAGATAGTTCCGTCTCATTTTTGATGCGCTTGCTGGCCTGGATTACCGCATTACACAAGCGTTCCAGGAACGGATTGGCCATTTGATGCTTTTTGGCACGATAAAAACCTTGCTTTATCTGACTTATGATTTCAAAATCGCCTAGAATCTGACTGTCGAGACCTGTTCCCACCTTGAACATGTGCGATATAGCATCATGGTTTTTGTACACATAGGCTACCTCTTGGAATTCTTCAACACTACCCTGGGTTTGATCACAAAGTAACTTTATCAATTGAAAGGGATGCTGCGCAAAACCGTATAGTTCAGTTCTGTTGCAAGTGGAAATAGCGAGAAGACCATCAATACCCTGCTCTTTGGCATTGGTCATAATCTGATCGATGCCAAGAACATCCAAACTAAACTTCCCACGTACTTCGGCATCAGCTTTTTTATAGCTGAGCCCAATGGCGTAGAATGAATTATGTTTCGAAATATGATAGCTCCTCATAAAGGATTAAGAAATCGAACACAAATGTAAGCGCACTCAGGTTCAAAAAATAACGCTAGCGGAACTATAAATAACACGGAAGAGACAAATGTGGGTGCTTTTAGCGATAATTCTTCGAAAACATTGTATTTATTGGTAAATTTGAACATAACTAACGTTATTTAGAGCGGTTCTAAATAGATATTTTAGGAATAATTAATTCGAAAATTTAATGGAAAGTATCGCCAAAGGTTCATATGGGGAAATTTTAGTGGAAGAAGGATTTTATGTGCTTAAAATTCAGAATGATACGGAAGAAAATACGATTGTGGAACGTGAAATAGATAGCTCTTTTATCCAGTTTCATTTTTGTCTTAAGGGGGCTGGAAAGTTTAATTTCAATGAAGGCAACTACCAATTGGCCGTAACCGAAGAAAACTCGTTGTTGCTCTACAACACCCAAAAAGATCTACCCTTGAATTTAAGCATGTCCCCAAATTCATGGTTGCTTTCAGTGGTAATGACCATACGTAAGTTTCACTCCCTGTTTTCTTCCGAAGCCGGTTATATCCCATTTTTAAGCGAAGAAAACAAAGAGAAAAAGTATTATTCCCAAGAATTGGTCTCTCCGGCGATGGCCGTTGTATTGAGCCAATTGATGAACTATAACCTGCACCCTTCCATCAAGGAGCTCTATGTAAAAGGAAAGGTATATG
>JBCCUY010000088.1:0-11322 GCA_039196145.1 Bacteroidota bacterium | reverse complement strand
TGGAAATGGAGGGATGTAGTTTGTTCAAATTTTCCAGGACCCAAATACAGGAACTGCAGTGGATTGAAGGTATACTTAAGTTTATGACCTGTACACCTTCCTCATCAAATTCGACCAAGCGTTCCACAATTTCGGTATTATCCAGAAAATCATACTTCTGCCGTACCTCCTTGGGTGTAGAACCAGCTCTTGCCTCAATATCATAAAAAGTGGAAAGCCCATGGGACGTAAATATCTCATAGACCGTTTTGCAACCATGGCAGCAGAAATCCTTGTCATCAAAATGCACCTTGTCCCTGCCACAGTCATCACCGCAATGATAACATGTCATGTTTGTCATTTACATTTGCTTTACCTATGGCAAAATTGGGACACTTCCTTTTCTAAAAATATGACATTTATCAGTTCTTGTTCAATTGTTTAGACCTAATTTTGTAACATCAGGTAAAGCTAAACGTTATGGAGAGTAGGTGTGAAAATTGTATTATCAGGCAGTTCAATGCCCTAAGGGCCATGAGCAAGGAGGAATTGAAGAAAGTTTCGGATTCCAAAACCACAAAAACCATCAAAAAAGGCGAACCGCTTTTCGATGAAGGCGATAAGCTAAATGGTGTTTTCTGCGTCCGTAATGGAGTTTCCAAGCTTTCCAAATTGAGTGCCAACGGAAAAGATCAAATTGTGAAGTTGGCCACTAAGGGTGAGGTGATTGGCCAACGTTCGGTAATTGCTGAAGAATCTACTAATCTCTCAGCAGTTGCCGTTAGCGATATGGAAGTCTGTTTTATCCCAAAGGAGAGCATCACCAATTCATTACATAAGAACCCGGATTTCACCTTGGAGGTGCTCCGTCATATGGCCCATGACCTCAAAGAAGCTGACGATGTTATTGTGAACATGTCCCAAAAAACGGTGAAGCAACGTATCGCCGAAGCCTTTTTATATCTCAAAAACAATTTTGGGGAGGATGAGCAAGGATTTCTTGCCCTTACGCTGTCCAGAGAGGACATTTCCAATGTGGTAGGGACAGCTACCGAGTCTGCTATTCGTATCATCTCCGAATTCAAGAAAAAAGGACTTATCCATACTTCCGGGAAGAAAATTGGCATCAAAAACGAACGAAAGTTAGTGGAACTTGTAGAAGGATTCTAGACCTTCCATTCCAAAAACTGATATTTGTCATAGAATCCCTCTTGGCATAGCGCTAATTTTATTCTGTCTTTTATTTTTAGCCAAATGCAGAAAATTTTAATACCTACGGACTTTTCGGATAATGCCTGGAATGCCATTGATTATGCTATGCAGCTGTTCCGAAACAAGGAATGTACCTTCTATCTTCTCAATACATATACCCCCATTATTCCAAGCGGCAGGTTTATGGCCAAGATGATTGATGGGGTTCGCATTGTTGATGCCGTTCGTGACTCTTCCGAAGAAGGGCTCCTTAAAACAGTGGAACGCATCCAAAGCAAATACCGAAATTCCAACCATAGGTTTGAGACAATTTCTTCTTTTAATCTATTGACCGAGGAAGTCAAGGATATTGTAGATTCCTTTGGTATTCATTTGGTGGTAACGGGTACCAAAGGTGCATCTGGCATAGAAGAGGTATTTATGGGCAGCAATACGGTACGCATTATCAAAAACACCAAAAAATGTCCTATTCTTGCCATTCCACAGTATTTTGAGTTTGTAACTCCGACCGAAATAGCGTTTGCCACCGATTTTAACCGTTTTTACTCGACCTCTGAGCTTGAACCTTTATTGGAACTATCACGAATGTTCGAGGCCACCATTCGGATTGTACACGTGCAATATGGCATCAAGGCGCTTTCCGAACTACAGCAATTTAATCTAAACATGTTACGCCGTTACCTAAATGGCACCGAGCATTACGTTCACACGGTATCCGAGCTCAATTCGGTTTCGCAAACCTTGGAGGTGTTTTCCCAAGAACTCAATATCCACTTGTTGGCCATGCTAAATTACCAGCATAGCTATATGGAGCAAATGACACGGGAACCCATTGTAAAACGCACTGCGTTCCATACACAAATTCCATTATTGGTCATTCCAGAATTGGGCATGGAAGGAGTATCGCAAAACAACTCCTACAAAATGGAGGAAGTGGTTAAGCAATAAACCAATTCTTTTCCGAAAATTCTCTTTTAAACAACAAGACCATACCTTATCCAGTTTTGGTACCTTTACCGGCATTACCATGAACCGAGTTGTTTGGCTCTTCAATGGTGGTAGATAATGGCTATGGCAAATATTATTCAAGAAAAAATCCAACGGAGATTGCTTAAGATCCGATTGCTTTTAGGGGGCATATATTTTAGCCTGTTCACTAAAACCTATAAACATGCGGGAGTTGTTCTCCATATTCCCTTTGATTTGACAACTTTCAAATTTAGGGGGCGGTTTGCACTGAATCTGTACGAAGCAGAAGAGGCCAGGTACCTCAAAGAACACCTCTCCCCCAAGGCACAGGTCTTGGAACTTGGGGCGTGTTTGGGATACGTTTCCTGTTTGGTAAACAATATTCTTGAAGAAAAAGAGATGCAGGTCAGCTTGGAAGCCAATCCCAACCTAATCTCATGGATAGAAAAGAACCGGGATGCCAACAAATGTCAATTTAAGGTGGAGCATTCCATTGTTTCCAAGCAAAAATCGAATACTTTCTATATCCATAGGCTGATTGTCGGTGGCAGTACTAAAAGGGAAACACCCAAGCAAACCGAAGTCAAGGGTCTTACCATTGAAGAGCTTGAGCAAAAGCACAACATTAAATTTGACACCCTGGTCATGGACATTGAAGGTGGGGAACTTAGTCTTTTGCGAAACTTTAAGGAGCGAATTGCACAGTTCAAACAAATCTTTTTTGAGATTCACCCTTTCGCGGGAATACTCACCCAAGAAGAAGCTCAGGAGTGCGAGGACATTCTGCTTGAACTTGGATTTACCCTATTAGTCAGGGATGGACATTTCCAAATTTGGGAGAAATAGCCCAAATCAACTGCTAAAACTGATCTAAAGTCTTTCAGGGTTCATCCTTTTTTTGGGATTTTAGTACCATAGCTTATTAAAATCCTAACATCATGTCAAAAAACACACTTTTTAGCATCGGCTTCTTCCTATTCCTGTGCTCCCTCAATGCCCAGAGCTCAAAAGATTCCTTAGAAATTAAGCAAGCCGCTTTGGACTATATAGAGTCCCAGCACAATGTAAAGCCGGAGCAATTTGAGCGATCTGTGCATCCCCGTATGGTAAAGCGTACTTTTTGGACCGATAAAAACTCCAAAAAAGAATATTTGCGGGAGACCTTTACGGACGCAATGGTATTATTGGCCGAAACCTACAACCAAAATGGGGATAGATTCCCTGAAAAACCTAAAAAAGAGGTTATCATCTTGGATATTTTTGACAGAACAGCATCGGTAAAACTCATCGCCGATGATTGGATTGATTATATGCACATTGTGAAGCTTAATGGTAAATGGCAGATTGTTAATGTGCTTTGGCAATTCAATGATTCCACAATACATTAATAGAAACCCAATACAGCGGTCATGAAAAGAAGGAATTTCGTAAAAAACGTAGGCTACTCTTCCCTGTTGTTATCCGGGTTACCAATTTTAGGTTGTACTAGAGCTGATAAACCTCTCCAACTTCTTGTTTTGGGAGGCACAAATTATTTGGGGCCAGCGGTGGTAAATGCCGCCTTGCGAGCAGGGCATGAAGTCACGCTTTTCAATCGAGGCATTACCAACCCGGACCTATTTCCCAATGTTGAGCGATTGATCGGTGACCGTAATTTGGATTCTGAAAATTTGGACGCACTTCGGTCGAACAGAACATGGGATTATGTCATTGACACTTGGCCTGCCGATCCAAGAATGGTGGAGCGCTCTGCCAAACTCCTTCAAAGTAGGGTTAAGGCCTATGCTTTTACCTCATCCATTGCCGTTTATTCCGATAAAACAGTTCCCGGGATTACGGAAAGTTCTCCCATACATAAGGTGGAAGAATACCTTCCCGGAATGTCCTATTACCAATCCAAGGTTCTTTGTGAAGAGGCCGTTAGATCAATATTCCCTAAAAATCATTTGATTACCCGGCCGCCAGGAATCCATGGAAAACGTGACGAAAGCTGGACTCTGGTCTACTGGCTATGGCGCATTCGAAATGGGGGAGATATTTTGGCACCAGGAGATGGCAAAGACCCGTTGCAGTATGTAGATGTGAATGATGTTGGACATTTCACGATACAGGCATTGGAATCCAAAGCTTTTGGACTATATAATACCATAGGGCCTCGGAAAGAACCTTTGCTATGGCAGGAGTTTTTGAATAGGGTAAATAGCCACTATGGAAACAAAGCCAACTTTATTTGGGTTGACAAAGAGTTTTTGGAAGAAAAGAATGTCAGACCCGTGGTGGATCTTCCCATGTGGGAGTCACGTACCCGACGATCAGGACGCCACACCATGGATTCCCAGAAAGCCATTGCATCAGGTTTGACTTTCACCGCCATGGGCGAGACCTTCAACAATGCCCTTAACTGGTATGACCACTTTAAATCGCCCACCACTGATCCAGGTTTGGACAAAGACAGACCTTTTAACGGAATAACCCGAGAACGGGAGTTGGAACTCTTGCAAGCATGGAGAATGTATTCCACTGCTTGATTTTTCAGACTGGTAGCGGGCAGATTTTCAATTCTTAACGGCTACAATTCAATCTCGGCCTCCAATTTTATGGCTCTGGAAGAAGCTCCAATTTTAATTTTATAAGCTCCCTGTTCCAAGGACCAATCACCTTCATCCTCGTTCCAATAACGCAGATCCTTTATAGGGATAGCCATATAAAGGCTATCCGAAGCTTCTGGTTGCAAACTGGTTGTCTTAGCAAATGCTTTCAATTCCCTTATGGGCCGATCTATGGTGGAGTTTAGTTTTTCCGTATAGCATTGGACTACTTCCTTGCCAGGTACCTGCCCCACGTTCTTCACTCCAAAAGCGATCTTAATGGTATCATTTTCCACCGAAGTACTCAAATCCGAGTATTCAAAATTCGTGTAGGACAACCCATAACCAAAGGGATAGGAAACACTTAGTTTCGCCTTGTCAAAATGGCGGTAACCCACATAAACTCCCTCATCATAGTGGGTGTAATCCCTATTTTGAACCTGTTCGTCCTCGGGTCGTTCTTCTGGTGGAAACATAAGTCCCTTTAGCAATCCAAAGAATGAGAAATGTCCTCCTTCCAACGGAAAATCGGAATGGGAGGCGTGATCATGAAGCTGTATAGGGAAAGTCATGGGCAGCTTGCCGCTAGGGTTTACCTGTCCGCTAAGGATGTCCGCAACCGAATTCCCTCCTTCCTGGCCACCTTGCCAGGCCAGTACAATGGCATTGGGCATATCCTTCCAAGACGCGGTCTCTATTACCCCTCCTATATTCAACACCACAACCAATTGTTTTTCAGATTCCTGAAAGGCTTTGCTGGTGCTCGCTATGATTTCCTGCTCCAAATCGGTCAATAAAAAATCATCCTTTTCAACCCTATCGCCGCCTTCGCCAGCATTTCTTCCAATAGTTAGGATACCAACATCGGAGGAGGCCACAATTTCACTAAGCTGCTCCTTGGTCAAGCTTATTTGTGGGGGATTGTATGGATTGAACATGGCATCAATACCCTCAGGTTTGACAAATGCTTCCGCGTTGGCAGCTTTATGCTCCTCAAAAATTTCCTTTGCCTTCGGGTTGATTTTAAAACCAGCGTTCTTCAAACCCTCCTCCAGTGAAATGGTGTAGGCCTCATTTACATCTCCGGAACCAGTACCTCCGGCAATAAACTCGTACGATGTTACGCCGAGTAAGGCCACGGTCTTATCGTTTTGTATGGGCAGCGCATTTTCGTTTTTCAACAATACAATACCTTCAGAAGCCGACTGCCTTGTGATATTTGCATGCGCTTTTAAGTCAGGGTTGTTCCCGTATTGATAGTTCTGCATCTTCTTGGTCTTGAAAACCAAATTCAAGATCTTTCTTGCAGACCGGTCAATATCGGCCATGGGCAATGTTCCATTCTCATAGGCTTCAGTTAGGGCCTCCCATTGTTTTTTGGTTCCTGGTTCCAGCAAGTCATTGCCCGCCATGATTTGGGCAGCAGCATCTTTCCCACCAAACCAATCTGTCATCACCAGACCTTGAAATCCCCAATCATCGCGAAGAATACCCGTAAGCAATTGTTTATCTTCTGAGGTATAGGTGCCATTGATTTTATTATAGGAGGACATAATGGTCCAAGGCTGCGCTTTCTCCACCACAATCTCAAAACCTTTAAGATAAATCTCCCTTAGGGCCCGATCGGAAATGATTACATCATTAAAATTCCGTTCCGTCTCCTGGTTGTTGGCCACGAAATGTTTAACGGAAGTACCAACACCGTTGGATTCTATACCATTTATTATGGCTGCACCCATATAACCACTCAGCAAGGGGTCCTCGGAATAGTACTCAAAATTTCGCCCGCAAAGGGGATGCCTATGTATGTTGGCCCCAGGGCCCAAAATCACATCAATACCGTATTCCAAAGCTTCATTACCCATAGCATTGCCCACTTGTTGAACCAGCTCTTCGTTCCAAGTAGAGGCCAATAAGGTGGCAATAGGAAAAGCGGTACAATAATAGGTTCGCTCCTCCCCTTCTCTCTTAGGCTCTATTCGAAGACCAGCGGGGCCATCAGACAAATACACGGTCGGAATCCCCAACCTAGGCGTAGGAACTATCGTTCCCACCGCACCCGGGATCCCCTCCCCAGGTTCAACGGCTCCCATAGCCGATGCGAGGCCTGATCCTTTTAAAAGATGCAGCTTCTCTTCTATGGTCATCTGCGATAAAACATCAGCCACGCGCTCCTCAATAGACTTTCGGCCATCCTCATAGATATCTAGTTCACCATTGCCATTTCTATCCAAAAAAGTGTATCCTTCCAGGGTTAGTTCCTTAAGTTGCATGTGCTCCGTATAGTCATCTTCAAAGGACAAAAAATTGGAGCTGAAATAGTTATATCCTATCAAACCAAGAATCACGGCCAATAGAATTAGGGATGAGAAAATAATAAGTGTTATTTTAAGGATTCGTTTCATGATCAATTAATTGTGACTTGTTGACACAAATATAAATATTTTAATTTATGTGACAAGTCGACACAATTATTATTTTTACCTTATGGAAGTACAGGATATCATAGAACATGGCGGGGACTATTTTCTACCGAACTTATCCATCGATTTTGTAATCATTGGATATCAGGGAGGTGAACTGAAATGTCTTTTGCTTAGAATTGGGGATAAATGGGCACTACCTGGGGGCTATATCGAGTTGAACGAGTCGGTGGATACCGCAGTGGGCAGAATCCTAATGCAGCGAACCGGTTTGGAAAGACCCCATCTAAAATTTCTCTCTGTTTTTGGGGACAAAGACCGAAAATTTGACGAGGACTTCAAAACCTTTTTCCAAAGGAAGGGCATACCGTGGCGCGATGATTATTGGATCAACAATCGATTTGTCACCCTAGCATTCTACTCGCTAGTGGATATTGATTATACCCATCCGGTGCCTGGGGAATTTGACGAAGCGGCCGAGTGGTTCAGTTTTGACGAACTTCCTGAAATGTGGATGGACCACAAAGCCATAGTAATGACGGCAAGAGACCGTTTGAAAAATGATATCAAACACGAACAGGTGACCTATAATCTTTTACCAAAGGATTTTACCATGCCACAATTGCACCAATTGCATCAGACCATTTTGGAAGAAAACATTGATCGTAGCCGTTTTCAAAAGAAGATGTTGGCCACAGGGCTTTTTGAGCGCCTACCGCAACTTAAAAAGGAAACTCCTGGCAGAAATCCCTATCTGTACCGGCTTAAAAAATAAATGGGTGAAAGAGCAATTGCTAATCCCGTTGATAGGTCCTAAACGAAAACGCAATATTGTCAGTTCCGGAGCTTACCCATGGGTATTGCACGCGCATAGTGTTGTCACCATCAAAAGTAATTTCTGGGTAGCTTAAAGGGTCATTGGGATTATCCGAAAACATCAACCTGAAATTGGCATTTGGGAAGTTGGTACCGTCAAATTCTTGATAGGTCCCGTCCCGGGTAGCGTCCAAATCACAACTGCTCCCATTTGGTCTGAAGTTATCCACTTCAAACGTGTTGTCAGACAAAAACCTGTACTTTTGGGCTCCACCGCAAGCGTCGGTGTCGGTCTCCTCACTGCCATCGTCAAAGACCACTCCAAAATTTATTACGGTCCATTCCCCCACAATAGGTCCTTCCTGGGGATTATCCATCATTTCGTCATCAGCATTTGAGTCATCTGATGAACAACTCACCAAAAGAAAGATAAAGAGAAGAAATATTAGTTTTTTCATGGCGTAAATTCTTTGCTTTAAAGTACGATTTTTTTGAAAAAAAATCTTGTAGCAATACTCGCCTCCAAGGGGCATCTCCTTTTAGCTTTCTCCATTTTAAGGCACATTACCGCCAACATATCTACACGAAAACCAGCTATTTGAAAAACAGAACAAGGTTTTATCTTCCCGACCTCTCCTGTTGGGAAAAATACTTGCTCTTTAAAAATTCGGAAACCTTTTCCCCATAACTTGAACCTATGGGCAATTCCTGTTCGTTAATTTCCACATCATGTTTGGAGAAACCCGTCAAATATTCTGTGTTGATGATATACGACCGATGTATTCTTAAGAAATTTGATCTAAGCTTCTTTTCAAATTCCCCAATGTTCTCCTTTATTTTAAGTTCCCCTTGATTACCATGAATTTTAATGTAGTCCTTAAAGCTTTCGATATATCTAACTTCGTGCAGATCGACCTTGATCTTACGGTGGCCCTGACTTACGAAAAGTATATCCTTCATCTCAACCCCATCGGATTTGGATTCCAAAGTAGACCCCTTTTTTTCAGCCACCTTAAAGAATTTCTGAATAGCCAGAAAAAAACGTTCGAAAACAATTGGTTTCAATAAATAATCCACTGCGCTTACCTCAAAGCCCTCCAAAGCATATTCCCGATAGGCTGTGGTAAATATAACCTGAGGCCTGTCCACCAGATTTTTAAAAAAATCGATACCCTTTATCACGGGCATATTGATATCCAAAAACAAGAGATCTACCTTTTCCTTGGTAATCAGGGAAGAGGCTTCCAAGGCATTACTACAAGTACCAATAACCGTCAATTCCGGTATTTTGGAGACATACTCGGCTATGAGCTCTTGTGCCAAGGGCTCATCATCAACAATTAGGCAGGTATAGGTTAGAGACATAACTCCAGTTCAGTGGTGTAGGTATTGGATTTTTCCACAATGTTCAACTGATGTTTATTCGGATACAAAAGCTCCAATTGCTGTTTTATATTCGACAAACCAAGGGATTTTCGCTCTGTTGCCTGTGGCACCATTCCAGGTTTTGTGTTATTCAATTTAAAAAAGAGCGTACTGTCCTTGTTTTCAACCTGAATGGTAATGGACGCATTTTCGATGGCTTCCGAAACACCGTGTTTAAAAGCATTTTCAACAAAGGTCAATAGCAACAAGGGGGCAATTCTCTCTTCGCCCGTGATTGCCTCATCGAATGAAATCTTCACCCGTTTTCCATACCGGATCTGTTCCAGTTCAATATACTTATTAATCAGCAAGAGTTCGTCTTTTAACAGCACATACTTCTTATCACACCGATACAACATATAATCCAAAATATGGGAAAGGTTTTCTATGACCCGGACCGTTTTATCCGATTTTTTAAGTGCCAGTAGATACAAGCTGTTCAAAGTATTAAATAAAAAATGCGGATTGAGCTGATTTTTTAGGGCATTCAGTTCAGCTTCCCGTTTTTTCTCATGAAGCATGAGCAATTGCTGCTTTTCCCTGTAAAACAAAATAGCCATTAAGATGATGCATGGATAAGCATAATACAACGATTTTGAGAAAAACTGGTTAAAGTTAAAATAGATGCCCTGGAAAGCGGTGTTGTCAAATCGTCTTAAGAACGTCTCATAGGAAGATGGATAGGTAGGCACCAAATACTCCACAAGGTAGAGCGTGCAGACCGCATGAATCAGTGCAAGAAGAGTCAAAACCGAAATAGAGAACAGCAAAACCCTCTTTTTGTTCAGCACTTTTGGAACCAAAAATCCAATGATCGTATAAGCCACTGTAATTTGAAGCAGCACCCTAAACCCATACACTTCAAAAAGTTCTTGAAGATCCGCGTAGTACCAGTTGGCACTCGCCGCTGAAAATGTAAAAACGCAGACCCAAAAAAGCAGGTGCAATAAAGATTCCCGAGAAGATTGGATAGGTTTCATCCTTTATCACAGTTGTTTAGCAATGGACCAAGATACTGGTAATTCCCATAAAACTTTGATGCAAATGACGAATAGCTGATTTCCGCATACGAAGAGTGTTCTTTTCTCAAAAAGAAGGATCCATCTCCTAAAACCGGCCCTAGTTACCCCAAACTCCATCCTTCGTAGGCGCTTCAAATTTTGCATTCACCTCGGGATTAGATTTGACCCAAATCAAAAAATCAATTGTTGTGAGATATATCGTAGTGTCCATATTTTTTTTATCGTCCATTATTGCGACCGGACAGTCCTTCGGCTCAATTTCTGGATCGGTCAAGGACAAAATCACTAATCTCCCATTGGCCTTTGCCAGTGTCGTCCTCAAGAACAACGAAGAAAGGGTACTTACCGGTACAATTACCGATGGAAAAGGGGTATTCCAATTTACTGAATTAGCATCTGGAACCTATCTCTTGGAAATTGAGTTTATCGGGTACACCACACAACTTGTTCCGGTTAATTTGAACGACAAGCAAAATGTGGAATTGCCATCCCTTTTCCTGTTGGAAAGTGCGGAAATTCTTGAGGGCGTCACCATTACGGCGGAGAAATCCATTATTGAGCAACGCCTGGACAGAAAGGTGGTAAACGTGGGCAAAGATTTGATTTCCCAAGGTCCTTCCGCTATCGATTTAATGAACAATTTGCCTTCGGTAAACGTGGGTTCTGATGGAAATATCTCCTTCCGCGGGAGTGAAAATGTGCGAATTCTTATTGATGGAAAATTGAGCAATTTGGAAAACCCGGCAGATGTCCTACAGCAAATTCCATCGAACTCCATTAAGAAAATAGAGCTAATCTCCAATCCATCGGCCAAGTATAATCCAGATGGGCTTAACGGCATTATCAATATTGTGCTCAAGAAAACCTCGCAAGAAGGTTGGAACGTTG
>JBCCUY010000087.1:0-11365 GCA_039196145.1 Bacteroidota bacterium | reverse complement strand
GGGAGTTGATTTAAAAATGAAATTCCCTTTTCCACACCCATAGCATAAACGGCAGTGGCCAAGGCATCCGATAGTTCTGCACTGGGCGAGAAAATCGAAACACTTTTGACACCGTTCACTGGCCAACCAGTTTTAGGATTGATGTTATGGGAATACCGCACGCCCTTGTGCATAAAATATTGTTCATAATCCCCTGAAGTGGCCACTGCAGCATTGTGCAATGGAACATAAAACAATGATTGGTTCCTCTCATCTGGATTTGATATCCCAATTTTCCATGCTCCGCCATTTTCATCTTTACCAAATGCGGTAAGGTCACCACTGGCATCAATATAACCGCCATACAGGTTTTGTTGTCTCCATTTTTTGCAAACAACATCCGCCGCATACCCTTTACCAATCGCAGCCAAACTAATCCGCATATCTTTTTGGCGAAGTTGGGCTGTACGGTTCTCCATATCCAGATGTAGAAAATGATACCCAATTTTCTTTAGGGATTTTGCTATCGTTCGTTTCCCAGGAAATTTAAACTCTCGGTTTTTGAATTGATATAATTGTTTTAATGGCCCCATGGTAATATCGAAATATCCCTTGGATAGGTGGGAGATTTTTTTTGACCGCTCTAGAAGCATTAAAACCTCAGATTCTACTTTGATTGGGTCACCCCCGGAATGCCTATTGATTTTGGAGATAGTTGAATTCTCTTGAAATTCTGATAGTAATGCTTCTATGCGTTGTATCTCCCGCACACCTTCGTCAAGTGTTGCATTGGCTTCCAGCTCGTCTTCCATAACAACGCCAAGCTCAAAAGAACAGCCCATCAATTTGCTTCTTCTTTTGAAGCGTTTCATACTCATTTAGAAAGATTTAACTTGATTTGGGACACAAAATCTGCAGGACTTTGATTATGGTATTCCAGTGTAATAACTTCGTTTGTGCCATTGTTGACCAGAAGAATGGTTGGGAAAACACCTTTGAAATCATATTCCTCAGCAATTCTGGCATTGTACTCCTTGATTTCAGGTTCCAATTTCTTTTTTTGAGGGAAATCAATACGTTCCACTTCTATACCTTCTTCCGAAAAGTAATATTTAACATAGGTGCTCGACAGAACATTTTTTTCGAAACGAATGCAGTTCATACACCAATCCGAGCCTTCAAAGAGGATAAGCGTATACTTGGAATCCAAATCTTTAGGGGGGGCGAAGGAAAAGGCACAAACCGCGCATAGCGATACAACTATTTTCCGGAGTCTTGAGGTCGACATAAAGCGAAATATGATGTAAGTTCCAAAAAAATTGCTTACCAATCAACAGTCACTTAAAAAGACCCCCACTGCCAGCCCTCCTTCGGAAGTTTCTTTGTACTTGCTATTCATGTCCTTGGCCGTTTCCCACATGGTGTTGACTACTTTGTCCAGAGGAACTTTGGCCTCACCCGGGTCCGTGTCCATAGCAAGTTCTGCGGCATTTATTGCTTTTATGGCACCCATGGAGTTTCTCTCGATACAGGGTACTTGTACCAGTCCACCTATGGGGTCGCAAGTTAGGCCAAGATGATGTTCCATGGCAATCTCCGCGGCCATTAGCACCTGTTCGGGAGAACCTCCCATAAGTTCGGTCAATGCGCCGGCAGCCATAGCAGATGAGACTCCAATTTCTGCCTGGCAGCCCCCCATTGCCGCTGAAATGGTGGCGCCCTTTTTGAATATGCTGCCGATTTCACCGGCTACCAATAAGAATTGTTTGATGTCCTCAAAGTCACCATCATGGTTTTCAATGACCAAATAGTACATCAGAACAGCTGGGATTACTCCTGCACTTCCGTTGGTAGGGGCGGTCACCACCCTTCCCAAGGCAGCGTTTACCTCATTGACGGATAGGGCAAAACAACTGACCCATTTGATAATTTGTCTAAACTTCACCTCGGTTTCCCTAATACTTTCCATCCACTCCTGGGGGGTATTATAGGGATGCGGGCCAATTAATTTCTGGTGCAGATTGTATGCGCGCCGGCGTACATTCAGACCGCCCGGCAAGGTGCCTTCTGTATGGCATCCCGTATACATGCACTCCAGCATGGTATTCCAAATCCGAAGTAGTTCCAAATCTATTTCTTTTGAAGACCTAAGCGCCAATTCATTTTCCATGACAATCTCCGAGATGGTCTTTTCCTTCGTCTGGCAATAGTTTAACAATTCTTCCCCAGTTTTGATAGGGCAGGGGAATGTTTTGAAGGTTACTTTGTTCTCTTTGGAATGTGAGCGATCCTCCTTGACCACAAATCCACCTCCGATAGAATAATAGGTTTCCGAAGACTTCTGTCCGTTGGGAAAGGTCGCCTCAAAAAGCATCCCATTGGCGTGGAAGGGTAGAAACTCCCTTTTAAAAATGATGTCATCCTCAAATTGAAATGGAATTTTTCGGGATCCACCGAAATTGAGCTGACCAGATACTTTTAGTCCTTCTAGATAAACTTCGATTTTGTCGGTTGGAATTGTCTCGGGATCACTCCCCAAGAGTCCCATGGCCACGGCGATATCAGTGGCATGGCCTTTTCCAGTCAACGAAAGGGAACCATACAGGTATACTTTGATAGCGCTTACAGATTCAAAACGACCTTGTTCTTTAAGTTCATGAATCCAACGCTCGGCGGCCCTCCAAGGGCCCAATGTATGGGAGCTGGATGGGCCAACTCCTATCTTGAGCATATCAAAAATACTAATGCATTCCACAGGCGAGGTTTGTTTGGCCAAATATAAGAAGAGCAGCAACGGTATTTAAAAAATACCGGGCCGGAAGTTCATCAATTGTTTAGACATGCTGCGGAACCTCATTACAGCCATGCAGGTCCATCAGGTGTAAATCTGACACCTTGTCATATTCCATGGCATGGCATGATCATTGTCACTTCTTGGACGAGACAAAAATGAATTTACAACAGATATAACTTTAGATACAATGAGCAAAATTATAGGTATAGACTTGGGTACGACCAACTCCTGCGTCTCTGTAATGGAGGGAAATGAGCCAGTGGTAATCCCAAATGCTGAAGGAAAGCGCACTACTCCCTCGGTTATCGCATTTGTAGAAGGCGGTGAAATTAAGGTCGGGGACCCAGCCAAGCGACAGGCAGTGACCAACCCACACAAGACTATATATTCCATAAAACGATTTATGGGGAACAAGTTTTCTGAGTCCAAAAGAGAAGCAGATCGTGTTCCCTACAATGTGGTAAAAGGTGACAATGACACTCCTAGAGTGGACATCGACGGTCGTTTGTATACGCCACAAGAACTCTCTGCCATGATTCTTCAAAAAATGAAGAAAACGGCAGAAGACTATTTAGGTCAAGATGTGTCGAGAGCGGTGATTACCGTTCCTGCCTACTTTAATGATTCCCAGCGCCAAGCTACCAAGGAAGCAGGTGAAATTGCAGGGCTGACCGTGGAGCGTATTATCAATGAGCCTACTGCCGCTTCGTTGGCCTATGGTCTTGATAAAAAAGATACGGATCAAAAAATTGTAGTATTCGATTTCGGTGGTGGAACACATGACGTTTCCATTTTGGAATTGGGTGATGGTGTTTTTGAGGTTTTGGCAACCGATGGGGATACCCACTTGGGAGGTGATGATGTAGATCAAAAAATCATTGATTGGTTGGCTGAGGAATTTAAGAGTGATGAGGGTATGGACCTTCGCGAAGATGCCATGGCATTGCAGCGTTTGCGCGAAGCTGCTGAAAAAGCAAAGATTGAACTATCTGCTTCGGCCCAGACTGAAATCAACCTTCCTTATGTTACCGCAACGGCTTCAGGGCCAAAGCACTTGGTAAGGACATTGAGCCGTGCAAAATTTGAGCAGTTGATCGATGATTTGGTTAAACGTACCATCGAGCCTTGTGAAACTGCCCTTAAAAGTGCCGGACTTTCAAAAAGTGATATTGATGAGATTATATTGGTAGGTGGTTCTACTAGAATTCCTGCGGTCCAGGAGGCTGTGGAGAAGTTCTTTGGAAAGAAACCATCAAAAGGGGTAAACCCAGATGAGGTGGTGGCTGTAGGTGCTGCTATCCAGGGTGGTGTATTGACCGGTGATGTTAAAGATGTGCTTCTATTGGATGTAACTCCTCTTTCATTGGGGATTGAAACCATGGGAAGTGTGTTCACAAAATTAATTGAGTCCAATACGACTATCCCTACCAAAAAATCACAGGTATTCTCTACCGCGGCAGACAATCAACCTTCGGTTGAAATCCATGTGTTGCAAGGAGAACGCCCAATGGCTGCGGATAACAAAACCATTGGTAGGTTCCATTTAGATGGTATTCCACCCGCGCCAAGAGGTACGCCACAAATTGAAGTGACCTTCGATATTGATGCCAACGGTATCATCAAGGTTTCCGCTACGGATAAGGCGACCAACAAGACACAGGATATCCGAATTGAAGCTTCTTCTGGATTGACCGAAGAGGAAATCCAAAAAATGAAAGCTGAAGCAGAGGCGAATGCTGAAGCGGATAAAGCAGTCAAGGAAAAAGCGGACAAATTGAACGAGGCTGACGGAATGATTTTCCAGACTGAAAAACAGCTAAAAGAGTTCGGTGATAAATTGTCTGATGACAAGAAAAAGCCTATCGAAGATGCTTTGGAAGAATTGAAAAAAGCCTATGAGACAAAGGATGTGGCGGTTATCGAGCCAGCTTTGGAGAAAATCAATGAGGCTTGGAAAGTAGCGTCTGAAGAAATGTACAAAGCACAAGCTGATGCAGCCGGACAAGCTAATGGAGCTGCTGATGCCGAGGCGGGCAATGCCGGTGCTAATGATAGCGCAGAAGGTGATAATGTTGAAGATGTTGACTTCGAAGAAGTGAAGTAATACTTCATTTTAATATAGCTAAAAGGCCCGCATAAATTGCGGGCCTTTTTTGTTCAAAGAAGACAGACTGGCTAAGCTGCATTTAGTTGATGCACTTCCAGTTCTTGGAGTTTTTTTAAAGCCTCTGCTTTCGAGTTCACATTGAGTTTTACGTATATATTTTGAATATGGAAATTCACCGCACTGGGGGTTACACAGAGCCTGTCGGCAATCATTTTGTACGTATAACCTTGGGTCAACAGCTCAATAATTTGATTTTCCTTTTTTGAGAATCGTTCATAGCTTTTACTCTGAAAGGAATGGATGATTTTCTTGGCCACCTCGTGTTCCAGGGCTATTCCATGTTCTTTCAGTTCGTCAAGGGCATTGAAGAACCTACCTTTGGTCAATGGTTTGGTCAAAAATCCATTTGCACCCTTTTTAAAGGCTTCCTTTATAATATTGAAGTCGCACTTTTGACTCGTCATCAATATTTTTGGGGTTGCACCTTTTTTATGGAAGAAGGGGATTCCATCGATACCGGAGAGACCGGTTAAATGTACTTCACATACAATTATGTCAATAGTGTTACCAGTTGGGTGGGACATAAATTGGTTGATGGAAGTGTGGATACCCACTAATTCGTATCCCAAATGGTCGCTAAAGTAGAATCGGTACAAAGGGTGTAGTTTTTCATCATGGTCAACTATCGCAATTTTTAAGGGGGAAGCTTTCATGGTTACTAGATTTGAGTTATTTGATTTTGTCTGTATTCGAATATGTGTTGCCACAAATTTGGGCAAAACATATCCAGTCCTCCGTGTCACAGTAAGAACAGGTTGGGGTGGACTTTTGGTGTTCCCTAAAAGTGGGAACACCTCAAAACACCCCGCAGATATCCCTATTGGACAGGTTGTTGTCTTGACCTGGAAAGGTCAAATCAGATGTAATTTAGAAAGATTGTCGTGCGCTAGTGAAGAAACCCTATGGCATTAAACGGACTAGGTCTAGCACTTAACAATGTAGCTTTTTTCATGAGTTTAAGATTTGGGATTATGTATTATTTCAAGAATTAAATTAGGATTTTTTTTCTTTGGGAAGAAGAATTTGTAGTTTTTTTCGTTCAAATGCACTCTGCTGTTTTCTTAAAAAAATGAAGAGATTCCTGCCAATATCCACGTTTTCAGGCACGGAAGGTAAAGTGTCAATTCCCGGCATAAAAAAATAGGATGCCCTTTTTGGAGCATCCTATTCGTAACAAAATCGGTCCGAGTGAAATAATACAACCCGCTTCTATGATAAAGTGCAGTTCCCCCTGTTTAAATTACCATAGTCCAACACTTTCAGTATCTCAGTAATAGACAAAATCAGATAACGTTCAGGTAGTGGACCAATTTATTTTATTCTAGTCGTCAAAGGAGGCGCTGGTAAGTTCGTATGTGGTACCACTGTGTAACGCAGTGTCCAAATTTTCATCGTTATAGGCCACCATGGTACCATCCGTGGCTTGTTTTCTGTAAGCAATGGTTACCTGTTGTATGGTTTGGTTGTGTCCCCGGTTGGAGACTACATAGCTCTCTCCCTTTTCCAAATCAAGTTGAATGGCATAGTCATCTTTGTTGCTATTGATATGGCTTCCAAGGTTTACGGAGACAGTCAGGTTATTTTGCACCACCTGGGTGGCGTAAAGGTCAAGACCACCAAAACCGTCACGCCCTTCAGATGCGAAGAACAACAGGGTTTCGTTGTAAAGGTTCGGGTAGAGCTCGTCCTCCTTGGTATTTACTTTAGGGCCAAGATTCTTGGATACACCCAAACTTCCATCGGCATTGATATCGGCTACGTAAATATCGTATTTGCCAAAACTACCTTTCATATTGGAAGCAAAGAAAAGACGTTTGCCATCTGCAGAGACTGTTGGATGCTTCGCAGACGCATATTTTGGACAAACGTCCATTTTGGTAATGTTGCTCCAGGTACCGTCAATTTTTTCCGCACGAAAGATTTCATGGACAACTTCTTTTTTTGAGAACAGTCCATAAAGGGGTTTCTGTTCACTTGTTCTGCTGAAATAGGCGATTTTACCATCTTGAGTCACCGTCATTGAAGGAATGTACCCTTCCAGCGTGGAAAGCTGTCCTTTGGTTTCCGAGAAACTCTGGTTTGTCGATTCAAACTTTATTGGATTCTGAGCAGTTAGGGTAACTGTAAAAAGAAAACCAAAAACTAAACTGAGGCTGTAAATAATTGAACGTGTCATGATAAAATGGATTTGGGGGTTAACAACATGACAAAGTTGGAGAATTATTTTTGAGAATTACTTATGAATTTTTCATAGGTTTTGAATTTTAACGAATAAAGAATGCATTTAATCGAATATTTTTTAGATAATTAACATCTGATATCGATGAATTTGCAGATAAACGGTGTTTCGTGCAGTTCAGCGGATAGATTGAATAGGGTTAATACATCTAACACCTATTGAAATCCAATACCTTAGTCATGGGTTTTGGAGGAGTAAGAAACCAATTTCTGAATTTCCTTCAGTTCCTGACTCGTTAAATGTCTCCATTTTCCAACAGGCATATCAAGCTTCACATTCATGATTCGGACTCTTTTAAGTTTTTTTACCCTATAGTCCAGATATTCGCACATTCTTCGGATTTGCCGGTTCAAACCTTGGGTCAGAACAATCTTAAACTGGTGGGGCCCTGTTTTTTCAACCTCACATTTGCGGGTCATGGTGCCTAAAATGGGAATTCCGTTCCGCATTCGTTTTAGGAACTCTTCTGTAATCGGCTTGTTTACCGTTACCATATATTCTTTCTCATGGTGGTTTCTGGCCCGCAGAATTTTGTTGACGATATCCCCATCATTTGTCAAAAAAATAAGTCCTTCACTCGGTTTGTCCAATCTACCTATTGGAAAAATACGTTCGGGATAGTTGATGAAATCTATAATATTATCTTTTTCAACCCGAGTATCGGTGGTACATACAATGCCCACAGGCTTATGGAATGCGAGATAGATGGGTTGCTTCTTAGGTTTGGAAATCAATTCCCCATCCACCCGAACTTCATCTTCTGCGGTTACCTTGGTGCCCATCTCAGGAGTTTTTCCATTGATAGTGACCCTACCTTGCTCAATAAGTTTGTCCGCAGCCCTTCGGGAACAGTACCCTACTTCACTTAGGTATTTGTTAATTCGGGTTTCCTTCATATTCAATTTCCGTTAAGGGTTTTATTTTTCAAACGAAACAGTTTAGTCGTATTGTCCAAAATTGGGAAGTTAAAAAAGTACACTTCCAGGCGTTTCATTCAATTTTATATAGGATAGGGTTAAAAGCCTTGGAGGCAACAATAACAGTATCACCGACAGATAATTTTTGCACTTCAGATTCTTGGGCAACGATTTTGACCAATTCATTTTGAATTAAAACCGTGACCACAAAAACAACATCCTCTTGTTCTATTTGTATCACCTCCCCCTTGAATTTAAACTTACCGCTCAAATTATTCTCGGTAAAAACATCCGCAGGGTAGCCTTCCCGTATTACCTTTCCCTCATGCAATTTAAATGTCCAGTCGGATAGTTTTAGGATTTCCCCTGTATCATGACTGATGAGAATAGTGGTAAGGCCATAGGATTTATGGACTTGCTGTAAATAGTTCTGCAGTTTAAGCCTGATGCTGAGGCCCAGGGCCGATAGCGGCTCATCCAACAATAAAAGTTTTGGTTTTTGCACCAAAGCTCTGGCCAAGGCTACTCGTTGTTGCTGGCCTCCGGATAAGGTGTTGGGTTTCCGATCTTGTATGTTTTCCAACTCCATAATTTGGAGCAGTTCCAAAACCTTTACTCGCGATTGTCCCTTCTTCAAACCAAATTCCAAGTTTTGTCGGATGGTCAAATGGGGGAATAGGGCATAATCTTGAAAAACGTAACCAACGCCCCTTTCCTGGGGTTTTAAGTTGATGCTTTTAGCGGTATCCAACCACACCTTTCCATCTACTATAATATAGCCTTCATCAGGGGTAAGCAACCCCGATAGTATACGAAGGGTGGAGGTTTTTCCAGCACCGGAAGGGCCGTAGAGCGTAACCAGCTTTCCTTTGGCTATCGAAATGTCCAGATTTAATGTCATGGGTCCTTCAGGACCGCTCAACGCTTTTTGTACTTTGATATCGATCATTTCAAAAACCGTTTTAAGTAACCCCCATTAGTAAGATATACCAGTAACAAAATTGCGAAGGTTATGGCGAAGAGTACCAAAGAATAGGAATTGGCAACAGCATAGTTAAGTGCCTCCACCTCCTCATAGATGGCAATGGATGCCACCTTGGTGCTACCGGGTATACTACCGCCAATCATAAGGACCACTCCAAATTCACCGATAGTGTGGGCAAAGGCCAGCACGATTCCGGTCAGCAATGACGATTTTATATTGGGGAGCAATACCTTGACAAGGGTTTGGAATCTGGATTTCCCCATGACATAGGACGCTTCCTTTAGTGAGTTGGGCAATCCGGAAAGTCCGGACTGTAGCGGGTGCACCATAAAGGGAAGGCTATAAACCATGGAGGCGACTACCAGACCCCAAAAAGAGAAAACCAACTGAATGCCAAATGTGTCGTTCAACCAATTCCCAAAAAAGTTATTTGGGCTAAAGGCTATTAAAAAATAAAACCCCAATACGGTAGGAGGCAAAACCAAAGGCATACTTACCAAAGTTTCTGCAATGGGTTTGAGTTTGGACTTGGTATAGGTTAACCAGTACGCCAAAGGGAGGGAGACCAAAAAGAGTAGGGCAGTGGTCACCAATGCCAATTTAAAGGTCAATATCAATGGATCCCAGTTCATACGGAAGCTAACATTACCTCGTTTAGTTTTATCATGGCAAGGCCTTCGGAGTTTTCCTTTAGTCCGAGTGTGTGGACGGCCTTAGTACTTATAACCGAAACAATTTCACCCACCTTGGTGTCCAAATGTACCCTACTTAACAATGCTCCTTTTTTGATAGCCTTGATCTTTCCGGGAATTTGGTTTTGTAGACTTACGGAGAGATTTTGTCCAACACCTAGAACTACCTCGGTTTCCTTAAAAAGTACTTTTACTCGACCGTTCTCCTGCAAAAGAGAGGATGATTCAGGAGCTTCAACCACAATGGCCTTGACCATAATATTTTGGTCCAGCTTAACCGATACGATCGAGAGGTTACCACTTGTGGTAATTGTTGAAATTTGACCCTGAAAGCTATTCATGAATCGAATATCCGTATTTCTCCAAAATTTTACGGGCTTCCACAGAAAAAATAAAGTCAAAAAAGAGTCTGGCCGATTTATCTTGACCGTCGTTTTGTTTGATCAATACAATTCCTTGTTGCACGGGATCATGATATTTTGGGTCCAATCCTTTCCATCGGCCTTTCCCCTTTAAGTTAGGGGACATGACCACCGACATTGCGGTAAACCCAATTTGGGCCGCTCCCGTGCTTATAAACTGATTGGTTTGGGAAATACTTTCGGCATAAACCAATTTGTGTGCAACGGTATCGTAAAGGTTTAGGCTGCTCAAAATTTGAAGAGAAGCCCGTCCATAAGGTGCAATCTCGGGATTGGCCAAAGCAATGTGCTCTACCTTATTGTCGGCAAGACTTTCCAAAGAAGGCACTATATGTTCGTTCTGTGTCCAAAGCACTAACCTGCCATAGGCATAGGTTTTTGGTGGAGCAGTTGTGAGGCCGTTTTTAAACAGTTCCATTGGATACTTCATGTTTGCTGAAAGGAAAACATCATAGGGCGCACCTTCCCGTATTTGGGCTGTAAGCTTTCCGGAAGAACCGGTGATCAAATCGCATTTGATCTTGGTCTCATCAGTAAAAGCCTTGGCAATCTCGGACATTGCATATTGCATGTTTGCGGCTACGGCAAGAGTCAACTTTGCTTCTGTGGTGGGTTTACAAGCAAAAGCTGTTAAAATTAAAAGCGAAATTACCGACCTTGGGAGTCTCAAGATTGTTTTTTAAGTGTGGTACAAGTTAATTAAAACTTGAAAGGTTGGTTGGCCAAAACACGGTACCTGGAAATTATCAATGGAAGCAAAAAACCACTACAATAGCTGCAGGTTGATTTATTTAGAAAAAGGATTATTTAAGAAAGGGAAGGATTCGTTGTTTTAGGGCTTATAATAAAAAAGACCGCAGAAGCACTTGAGAGACCCATATAGATTCATTCAGCAATTATTTTTAGAAGTGCAGGAATCTTGAGTTGGATTGGGCACAACTCGGCCAAATTGATTGCAAACTAAAGAAAATCCTCTGTCCAGCAAGCAGCTGTTATTGTTAAATCTATAAAAGACGGATAATCCCGAAAATGAACAAGACCAATAGAAGTCGAATTTCTGAAAATTACGCTTTTTTATATGGTTAATTTTATGTTATTTTGATTATTATTTTTAATAAGTCTAAATAAAAATTATGATATCAAAAAACACTATGTTTATTCTCTTTTTCG
>JBCCUY010000086.1:0-11397 GCA_039196145.1 Bacteroidota bacterium | reverse complement strand
GATTAATTTATCCCCATCATTTTTTAACCGGCTTAAGCTTATAAATCATTCCATGTTCGATAAATTCAGGGAGGCTATATTGAAAAAAGAACCAGCTATTCTTTCTAAGCACGATATGCCCATAACATTAAAAATGCATGGTATTATAAACAGCATCATTAACTGTGATCGTGTGGGCATTTTCAAGCGAATGTATATGGAATCTCAGGTTATTTCCCTCCTGTTATTGCAAATAGAACAGTTCTGTGACATCCACAAAAACACCTCTTCAAAACCTGTGAGCAAAAAAAACATGGACAAAATGTACATGGTTAAGGAAATGCTTGAAACAAATTTCAAGAAAAGCGATACCCTCGTGGATATCGCCAAAAAAGTGGGAACTAATGAATTTACACTAAAAACGTGTTTTAAAGAGCTTTTTGGGGTATCCGTATTTCAATATTGGAAAGGGCTTAGGTTGGAGGCGGCAAAGTCTATGTTGTTAGAAGAGGGGCTTAGTGTTCAAGAAGTTTCAAGAAAAATAGGCTACAAGAATCCACAACATTTTACAACAGCGTTTAAAAAGCAGTTCGGAGTTGTCCCCAGCCGATTAAGGAATTAGCAAGGGCCATTGATTTAATACTTAATGAACATTACAAAAAAACAATAAGACCTTGGACCGCTAGGTACTTACTTTTCACTACCGAACATGAGATTGGTGTTCAATATCACCTTGAACTAAGCAATACTTTTTACCACTTCTTTTTTGGCCTCTTTTTTGGATCCATCAAACCCTTCCACCCCACCTACTGTGGTGTATTTCATCACAAATCGTTTGTTGGGATGAATAACTTGGTAGGCATATTGACACATTACGGCTGCCTCATGAAAACCAGATAGGATTAATTTCAGCTTTCCTTCATAAGTATTGACATCCCCAATGGCGAAAACCCCTGGAACATTGGTTTGGTAATCCTTCGCATTGTTCACCTTTATAGCATTTTTTTCAATTTCCAGGCCCCAGTTTCCAATTGGCCCCAACTTTGGTGAGAGCCCGAATAGGGGTATAAAGTAATCGGTCTCCAAGAATTTCTGCCCCCTACTTTCATTATTGTACTTGATCGACACAGCTTCCAACTTGTTTTCCCCATGGAGTTCTTTTACCTCGGCCTCGGTATACAATTGTATTTTGCCTAATTTGGCCAGCTCGGAGGCCTTCTCTACAGAATCTAAAGCCCCCCTGAACTCATTGCGTCGGTGCACTAGAGAAACCTCAGAGGCCATATTAGCAAGATAAATGGCCCAGTCCAACGCAGAGTCACCTCCTCCCGCTATCACCACTTTTTTATTTCGATACACCTCAGGGTCTTTGATCATATACACTATTCCTTTATTCTCGTAATCCCTAATGTTGGCGATAAGTGGCTTCCTAGGTTCGAACGAACCCAACCCACCAGCTATAACAACAACGGGAGCACAATGTTTAGTGCCTTGGTTTGTGGTGACTGTAAAACTGCCATCCTCCATTTTTTCCAAGGTTTCAGCGCGTTCCCCCAGGGTGAATCCTGGCTCAAACGGCTTGATCTGTTCCATCAACTTTTCCACCAAATCCCCGGCCAAAATCTCTGGGTAGGCTGGGATATCATAGATGGGTTTTTTGGGATAGATTTCCGAGCATTGACCCCCAGGTTGTGGGAGGGCGTCAATAAGATGGCATTTGAGTTTAAGTAATCCTGCCTCGAACACGGTAAAAAGTCCAGTAGGTCCTGCTCCTATGATTATGATGTCGGTTTGTATCATTTTTAGCCTCTAAAAAGTTGGGATTCAGCGGCAAATATAAATAGTATTTTTATTTAGATTTATTAAAAATAACTATTTAATTTTGCTCGTCTTTAAAAATCGAACAGAAATGAAAAAAATCTACACCCTGTTTATTACAATGGTCCTTCTGGGAGCTTGTAGTGACTTTGATGAACAGAATTTTACGGTACTGTTGCCAGATGCCGGCGAAGATCAAGTGGTCTTTACCGAAGATATTGGGAATTCCATTCAGTTGGACGGTTCCAATTCTTCGGATGTAAACGATATTGGATTCGAATATCAATGGGAAATTGTATCAGTGCCGGAAGGTTTTCCCGCCACCTTGGGAAATGCCAATACCGCAATGCCCACTTTGGAGGTTCCCTCAGATGCCGCTGGCAGATATGAGATTTCCATGATTATTAATAGAGGAGACCAAATGGCTAGGGATTTTGTAAACGTGGACGTAAACCCGGCAATTACACAGGTACTTTTGGTAAATGCCGTAGATGGGGCAAGTGAGGCTACGTTAACTGTTTCTTCCGCCGGCCTCTCAGGGAATGCAGTAGCTCCCCTTAGTGCGGATAGTTCCTATTTAAACATCGACTTAAATATTGTCGGTGGTGCTGAAAACAATGTAACTCTTGAGGTAAACTACAATGGTACAATATTGAGTACAACACAGCAACTAGCCCCACTCGGGAGTTACACCATATATCTTGTTGGAACAGAGGCCAATCCTGAGATTTTATTCGTTCAAAAGCAAAGGAATCAAAACACTATCCCAGGAGGTCTGGCCGCGTTAGATCACATAAACATAGCCACAGGGGTTGATAACGTGACCCTGTTTGTAGACGCCAGGGCCGTTGGATTTGGCGATGAAAATGGTATTCCAGTGGATGCATTATTTAGCGCAGTAGGTTTAGAACCTGTGGGGACGCTCAATTTTGGTAATAATACTGAAATATTCCTCGATGCCAATCAGATTTTTGCCCTCCCTACCTGGGCAACAATAAATGGGTTGAGGATAAGCAATAGTGCATTTTTAACCTTAAATGCAGGAGAAGAAAGAACTTTTGGAACTTTTGTTCTTTTCGCCGATGCCGATTCAGAATTCGGAAACACGTTAAGCTTTATTAATAACAGCACATTATTGCCTCAATAAAAATTATATGAAAACCATTTTAAGTACAATAATATTACTTCTTTCCGTCCAATTCATCCATGCTCAAAACCCGAGCATAAAGGGTACCGTGACCGATGAGGATGGAATTCCCTTAGAGGGGGCGACCATTCTAGTGGTCAATACGTCCAATGGAGTCACCACTAACGGTAGCGGTTACTATGAAATTAGCAATTTGAATGCAGGGGATTATAAAATCCTCGTTCAATTTCTTGGATATGCTGACGTTACCAGAAATGTGAGTTTTTCCGGTACCCTGATAACACTGGATGTGCAGCTTGAGACCGCTGTAGAGAGCTTGCAAGATGTTGAAATTATAGGTAGGCGTAATACTGACTACAAGCCGGATGTAACTTTCGCCGGAACAAAAACAGCCACAGACATTAAATTGGTGCCTCAAAGCATTGCTATTTTAAATAAAGAAATTGTTGCTGATCAAGGGTTGTTTAGGTTGGGTGAAATTAGTGAAAATGTGGCCGGACTTACCCGAATCAGGGACGCGGATGGTTTTAATTCAAGGGGATTTAGGGTCAACCAGGGTTATATCAATGGAAACCGGGCATTGATTGGAACTGATTTTGCCAACTCCACACTTGCTGTCCAATATGAAAGGATTGAAGTGGTCAAAGGACCTTCAGCTGCACTTTTTGGCAACAGTTCACCCGGTGGTATAATTAATGGGGTTACCAAAAAACCATTGACAGAGAATAGGGCATCCGCTACTTTATCCTATGGAAGCTTTGATACCAAAAGGGGCACAGCAGACGTTACTGGGCCAGTCAATGATGCGGAAACGCTATTGTATCGTGTGAATTTTGCATGGGAAAATGCTGAAACGTTCCGAGATTTCCAAAAAAACAGGGCCATACTCTTTGCACCTTCACTTTCGTATTTGCTTAACGAAAACACTAGCTTTAACGTGGATATTGTAGGCAGTTTTAATAATGATCAAGCAGGTGTGGACAGAGGTAGCCCTGTGTTGCAAGGTGATCTTTTTGCTTTACCCATAAGCTTTAATACTGCCGAACCTTATGATAATCGGCAAAATAGCAGTATTCTCCTTACCGCATCAGGATCCCATAAGTTTTCAGATAATCTATCTGTGAATGTTTCTTATACTAGATCGGATTTTGACCAAAATTTCTTGGAAACTAGATCAGCAAATAGATTTACCGAAGATGGTACCGAATTGATTCGAAACATAAATGATCGAATAACGGATGGGTATTCAGATTTTGTCACAGCTTACTTGGTTGGCAAATTTAAGACGGGCGCTATTTCACATGAAGCAGTTTTTGGATGGGAATATTTTGAAAACCAACAGGTTTCAGAAACTCGGAGTGCGCAAGGCGAAATAAATGGAGTTCCAAATTTAAGCTTTAACAATAGACAGATTTATGATAGCCTATCTGATCTGTTGGTTAATTTTAGTGACGTAACCACTTCCTTTACGTCCAAGAATCAGTATAGGGGGCTTTATGTTCAGGATTTGATAGGTATAGGGGCTTTTAAGATTTTAGGAGGACTACGTTACGAAAACCTTGATCAAGACGCCTTTTTTATTGAAGATCAGAATATCTCCGATCTCATTGACAATAATGTGATTTTACCAAGATTGGGGGTTACTTGGCAGCTCAATGACAAAATTAATGTGTTCGCCAGCTATTCAGAATCGTTTCAACCACAAACCCTTCCTTTGGGCGTATCTGATGTTGAACAAATTAGGGGAGTTGATGCACTTACCAGCGACCAAATTGAATTTGGCACAAAATCATCTTTCTTTGGGAACAGACTTTTGGTGCAGGCCAGTTTGTATTCCATCAACCGAAATGGAAGGCTGATAGAAGACCCGGCTTCAAGTGGTGGATTTGTAAATCTACTCCAAATAGGAGATGAGGTTAGTAGAGGTTTCGAGTTGGATATATCGGGACGTATCTCCAATAATTTTACACTGATTGCCAACTATGCCTTCAATGAAATTGAGATCAAAGATGATACTGAATCAATTGCATTGTTGGAATTGGAAGAGAACAACCCCAAACACACAGCAGGGTTCTGGGGAAAGTACACCTTTACCGATGGCTTTTTCAATAACTTAGGTATTGGAGCAGGCGGAAGGTTTGTGGCCGAAAGTCAAATTGTGGACACTACGCCTACGGCAATTACCGATCGAATTTTCTTCGATAGTTATTTCACCGCACGTTTGGGATTGTTTTATAAGATTGATAAGTTCAACATCAATTTTAATCTCAATAACGCCTTTGATGAGCGATATTTTATCGGAGGTCTTAACGCGGGACGGGTTTTTCCGGGTGCACCACGTAACTTCTTGGTCACATTGGGCTATTCGTTCTGATCAACGATGGAGTTGAAGGAGAATTATGAAAGTCAAAAGCAAGTTGGGGTTATTCCAGCTTGCTTTTTTTGATATCTGAAGACCTCTAATGAGGTCGGATTATTTAATTGTGATAAAATGAATTAATAGGATGGGACGCGATGCATAAAAAAATGTGGGCCCTACATAATTGGATTGGTCTCTATGCAGGGGTGGTTATCGCCATTTTAAGTTTAACAGGGGTGGTGGCCTTGTTTAAGATTGATATTGACAAAGCCTTGAATAAGGAACTTTTTAAGGTAAAACCGCAAGAAGAGTATGCGCAATTTACCCCAGTAATTGATAGCATCCGAACCGCACATGGAGCTGAAAATCTTTTGTCGATTGGCGTGGCCAAAGCTCCAGAAGACAGTTGGAGCGTATTGTTTTTTCTCCGAAATAGCACATTGGATGTTAAGCAATGGCAGGTTTTTATAAACCCATATACAGGGGAGGTCATAGGGGAGCGCGATATCTATAAGTCTGCAGGGTTCTTTATCCGAAATATCCATGTTCGACTCTACGACAGTCTTTTTGGACGACAAATTGTTGGGCTAGCTGGAATTGCACTTCTGATATCTACCATCACCGGATTTTGGATTTACGGAGGTTTTATGAGAAGGCAACTCTTTGGGGTCATCCGGAGAAAAAATTTAAGGATTAGGATGGCAGACTATCATAAAGTGATTGGGGTCACCACATTACTTTTTAATCTGATGATTGCGATTACCGGTGGGTGGCTGGGTTTGCAAAAGTATCTAGAGCCGCCCATAGCTGGGGAAAGACCTGGGATATACAAAGTAGTGGACAAACCACTAAGCAAAGAAGAAGATGCGCAGTATGAGGTGGACTATAATGAAGTTTACAACAAGTCCAGGACACTGTTTCCCGAGTTCATACCATCGATCATGAGACCGTCCGCAGATGGAAGTCGTACGGTTACGGTTATGGGGTCTGCCTCTAGAACGGCTTTTGAACGCAATGCCTTCAATATGACATTTGATAAGCAAAATCTAGTGGAATTGGACCGCTATGATATACGCAAAGCATCCTTGGGAGACAAACTCTTTTACATTCAAGAGTCCATGCACTTTGGGGATTACGGAGGATTGGTGGTAAAGATTATTTACTCTTTTTTCGGGATAACATCTGGTTTCTTGGCCTTAACCGGTTTTATAGTTTACTTGAAGCGAACTGAAAGGGGCCGTGCTGAAAAGCCAAAATTTGTGGAGCTTAAGCCACTTCTGTTACGATGGACTTATGGTATTCTTGGGGGTATTGTATTGCTGCTCGTACTTCATATGGTACTTGGAATAGCTGTTCCCACCCTGTTGACCATGGCAGCCCTGTATTTGTCCCTGCTGTTTTTGATCATTAGGGCCATAGTTCTGTTTATAAAACGAAAAATTGGAGCTAGAAAACTGGGGGGATAAAAGTACTGGTATGGAGAAAAAACTCAACAAAATAAATGAACATTGGCTTATCCCAACCCTGTGGTGCTTTATCATAGCTTCCTTGGCGGTACTGGGTTACCTGGTCAATGAGTTCTTCAGCACAGAATACGAATTGTCCCAATACTATGGAAGTGCGGGTTTGTTACAGGAGGAATACCGGCAAAACATTCTAATTTATGTTTTGTGCTACCTTCTGTTGATCAGTGCAGAAGTACTCTCGATTAAGTTCAAAAAGGGTTGGTTATTTGTACTGTTAATAGGGATTAATATATTCTTGTTTGCCCAGATACCCTCATTACTGGGTTAAGGTTCCCTTTTGCCTTTTTTGGGTCAACGGGAATTTTCTCCTTCCCCACCAAATCAAGAATCCTGTTATTGGTAAACTAGCTACGGCAAGACTCATTAAAAACGTCAATATTTTGGTGGGCCATCCGCCAATCGTCCCCACGTGGATGTCATAGTTAAGGGCTTGCACTTTATCACCATTGTTCTTGTCTCCAAATTCCTGTGTACTCAATAGCTCGGCCGTCTCCCTGTCATAATACATTTCGATTCGGGTAAAGTTGAGACTTTCGCTTACATAAGATCGTACAATGTAAGGAACCTTTTCGTTGGGATGTTTTCTGATCAAAATGTATCGAGACTGAGGTACGTTGGTCAAGGTGTTGGTCAGAATGTCGTCCAAAGGCGAATTTGAAGGCGAATTTGTTTTGGCTTTGGGCAATTCCTGTTCGGGAATGCTTTTTCCGCCATTTGCTACCCATTTAACGGTGGTATTGAAACTTTTGGAGGCCCACAAAAGACCAGTAAGGGCGGAAATAAGAGCAAATAGTAAAAAATAGAATCCTAGGATATTGTGCAGGTCATAGTTTTTGCGTTTCCAACGTGTGGTAGACTTCCATCTAAATAAAAAACTGGTTTTACGCTGTTTTTTATTAGGCCACCAAAGGACCAGTCCAGTAAGTAGCAGGATGACAAAAATCCACACAGCGGCCACTACAATGGTGTGACTTATAGGGTTGTAGCCCATAAAAAGCGTGATATGGACCCAAAAGACCACATTAAAGAATTCCCATTTGGTGTTTTCTATTTTGACGATTTCCCCGGTATAGGGATTCAGATATACCGTTTTGTTGAACTTTGCGTATCCCGGGTACCAAAACTTATCCTCATCATATTCGTTGAACATTACCGTGACGGTATGGTTCGGGAAATTGGGAATTACAATGTTGCTGTAGGTGTATTGGTTCTGAAAGGCGTCTTCTGCTATTACAAGTAATTGGCTTATAGGTAGCTTCTCCGCATTTTCCGGAGGAACTATGATTCTTCTGTCCCTGTGGGTGATGTTTTTAATGTCTTCACCAAATACGTATATGCTGCCTGTTATGGCTATAACGAAGACAATAAGGCCAGAGGCCAGTCCAAGCCATAAATGAATTTTCCCAAGAACTTTTTTTACCGAATAACCCATTAATATAACAGGCCCCATTCAATTAAAATATTTCAATTGCGTGGGGCCATGTCCATCTAAATAAGTCTAACTTTATGTCCTAGGTCAATAGCTTCCTAATGACCAGTGTCAATCATTTTTAGGCTATAAATCCCAATTGGGGATTTAGTTGTTTCTAAACAGTGCATTTACAAAGACATTGCTGCCGTCAAGGGATGCTCCTTTCTGGAAACCATCCGCACCACCACCTATGGTGATTTCGTAGATATTGGCCTCACCTCCAGTAATGCTTACAGGGATATAGAATTTTCCATCCTCAATACAATTTAAAGAGAAAATGTCTCTATATGTAGCCTTTGGCAAGTTCAGTTCTGTTACGGTTTTGGTCTCAAGGTTGATTTCTACCAAAGTCCCTGTGTTTTGTACAAGATCTCCCCATTCTGGAACATCGGCCACCCGCACTACATTGGCATAGGCAATGCCGTTACCGGCATACCAAGCATTCCAAATAGCAACCGGTTCGGTAAACTCGGCGGAAACGTCAAGTACATAGGAATCATCGTAGTCTCCATCTTTGATACGGACAAATACGGATGGTTTATCTGCTACTTCATCATGACCATACCATAGGGAACTGGTCATATTATATTGATAGATATCCCCGTTTTCTGTTGCGAAAGATCCATTTGTACGGTACCCCGCGGTCATTCCGGCAGAAGCGGTGGACGCCAATATTTCTGGATTGGTCAACGATGGGTAATCATATTTCACGGTAATCAATGAATCTGCCAGTTGGGTCCAAGTGGCGGCATCACCATAAATTGAACCGAAATAGATTTCATTGCCTTGTACCAATCCATTTACCCATAGGTTGTTCTTCCCTTCTATTGTTGGGAATGTAATTACCCCAGAGTCTATAGCGGCAAAGGTTTCAATATCTATGATGGCATAAGGTACATCCCCATCATCGTTGGGGTTGGTGGAAAGGAACAAATCTCCATCAGCCGTAGCTTGAATGTATCGGAAAAAACCACCCGCGGTAAGTGCCGCGTTGGAAATGGCATCTACCTTAACGGGACCATTCTCCGTTAACTCAAATTTCTCCGTCAAACTTTCGGTATTGTTCAGAATATAGAGATACCCGTCCACGTTTACCGACAAAGCTGCAAAACCTTCCAATCCGTTACCAACAATGGACAACGAACCTGATAATATATCGTCCGTAGTAAGGAAGTACCCTTCCCCATCCACCTCGGCACCAACAAGATACTGGGAGTTTAGAACATCAAGGTCATCATCTGAGTTGGCCACAAAGCCATCAGGCTGTTCACAGGCCTCTTGACTTACATCAGGATTCCCTTGTCCGTCCCCATCCAGGTCTTCAAACCAGGTTTGCACTTCACAAAATGCAACCGTATCATCGGTATCATCGCTATTGGAAACATATCCTTCTGGTTGTTCGCAGGCCTGCATGCTAGATGCTGGGTTTCCCAAACCGTCATTATCGGTGTCTGCGTACCAGGTCGATTTTGTGCAGTCATCTTCGCTGCATGCCACAAATGTTGCTCCTGTTATCAGCAAGAAGCTAAGTGTGGCTAGTTTACTTAATTTATTGGTTTTCATGATCATATAGTTATTGTTTAATAATTGACTTTTGTATGTTTTACTGTATAATTTGATAATTGATTTTAAAGAAAATTGCCCTTCCAGGCTTTTGAAGCAGAAAGTTGTCATACACCTGCTCATTTAACATATTGGAAACGTCCAGCGCTACAACAAGTTTTTGGGATGGGAAGGTGTAGCCAATTCCCATATCAAATACCAGTTGGGTAGGAATGATATCCTTGCTATCCTGATTTCCAAGACTGGGCCAGCGAAGAAAAAATTCGTGAACATAACTGGATTGCAGGTATGTGAAAACTTTGGATTCTTTTTGGATGAAGTCCCTAACAACATACTCCAAACCTGCATTGGCCATTAAATACGGAGTATTTCTTAGTCGATCGCGATAGACGATATTATCCCTTCCATCTTCGTCAATTTTCAAATTGTTTCTTAGATCTAGATAGGTCCCGTTTAGCTTAAATTTGAATTTTTGGTCCAGTTCATAGACCATATCAATCTCTGCCCCTAATCCCCTTACTTTACTAATGTTTCTGAATTCCCCGTTTCCTTGTCCGTCCACAACCGTAAAGAGCAGTTGGTCTTGGACGTTGCGATAAAAAGTTCCCAATGTTATTTTTAAGTTGTCACGTGATCCGATTTGATATCTACCCAGACCGAGTCCCAAGTTGGCATTGAAACTTTGTTCGGGTTTTATTAAAGGGTTGTTTATGATGGTGACTCCGTCCCCGAGAGCTTCCGTTGGGCTTGGCATTCTGGTGGCTTGTTCCACGGAGGTTTTGAGCAAAAGTTTGGGCGACAGTTTGTAGGAAGCCGCTACACCGCCTCCCCAGTTGGAAACGTTGTTAGTTTCTTCAAGTACCTCCCATTCAGTGGTAAAGACCAGGTCATTGATGGAAGAATTATAGCCGTAGTATTTTATAAAGGCGTTGGCATTTAGTTTTTCATCCAGTTTCACGGTCTCCAAAGACAATCCCGCAAAGTGGGAACCTATCTTTTGTGGTTCTATGTATGGAATTCTGAATACTGGCGTAAATGGGTCTTCTCCCGTTCTTCTCGTACTTGAATACAGATAGTTAAATCCTATTTTGTAGTTTGAGGGCAATTGATAAGTGGCGTTAAATCTGTAAATATGGGATTTGTCCTTTTGTGTGAACAAAGACCTACCATTACGACCTATCTCGCCTCCCGCAGGATTTGTCCCTATGATTTCCCCTCTCCAATCGTATCGATTGGTAGTGGTATCTATTACAACGCTTTTTGCATCGGAATACGCGGCAAAGGTGCTGATATCCAACCCTTCTGTGAACAGGTCACCTTTCCTGTAAGAAACACTTGGCATAAGCACTTCTTCGTTGTTACGAAACTCACCAAAGACTTGGGCCATGGTCTGTGCAGTTTGTACTCCCTTTTTTTGATCTGTTGCCAAGAGGCTAATAAAAAACTGATCGGCCCATTTTTTATTGGTAAATCCAAAATCCACCTTAGCACTTATCGTCTTGAAATCATCATTGAAGCGCTCTGCAGGATTATC
>JBCCUY010000085.1:0-11450 GCA_039196145.1 Bacteroidota bacterium | reverse complement strand
GATGCAGAGAAGAAAGTTCCTTAAAAATGCAGCAGCGGGATCCGCTGCTTTTTCAATTGTTCCAAGCTACGTTTTAGGAAAAACCCATGTTCCCCCAAGTGATACGCTTTATGTAAGTGCCTTCGGTGTCGGTGGACGCGGTCACGGGGTAATTAATGGCCTGGCCAATACCGGCAGGGTCAAGTTTGTTTCCTTGTGTGATGTTGATGATAGACGGGCAAAAAGGACTTTTAAGGAGTTTCCTGATGCTAAACGTTATAAAGATTTTCGCAAGGTTTATGATAGTCATTTGAAAGAAATTGATGCCATAATGGTGGCCACTCCGGATCATACACATGCCACCATTGCGCTTCCTTTTATGCGCGAAAAGAAACATGCCTATGTGGAAAAACCTTTGACCCATAACATTCATGAGGCGCGGTTGATGACCAGGGTGGCCGCTGAAAATGGTATTGTTACCCAAATGGGAAACCAAGGAGCTTCCAGTGATGATAGTAGAATTGCAAGGGAGTGGGTAGAATCGGGAATTATCGGAAAAATCCATACCATAGATTGTTGGACCAACAGACCTGTTTGGCCCCAAGGGGTACCCGTACCTTCAGAAAAGCAAGCTGTTCCCAAGGGCCTCGATTGGGACCTTTGGTTAGGCCCTGCAGCCATGAGGGATTACAATGAGGCTTATCTTCCCTTTAAATGGAGAGGTTGGTGGGACTTCGGAACGGGTGCCTTGGGAGACATGGGGTGCCACATTATGGAAACTCCATTTAGCGTTTTGGATTTGGGTTATCCAACGGAAGCTGAAGCTAGTTGTACCTCTGTTTGGGTGGGTGACTTTGTTGAAGCAGATTATAGCCCTTCTTGCCCTCCTTCTTCCAAAATTCATTTGAAGTTTAATCATGAACACCACGGTGATATTGCACTAAATTGGTACGACGGTGGACTAATGCCCAACTTGCCAGATGAACTAAAAGATGGGGAAACGGTAGGAAATGGTGATGGCGGAACCGTAATGTACGGTGATAAGGGAATTTTGGTTTGCGATACCTATTCCAGAAACGCACGCTTATTACCTTCTGATATGATGGGCTTGTTCAAAGCTCCAGAACCTAAATACCCAAGGGTTCCGGATAGCATGAACGGGCATATTGCCAATTTTGTGGCTGGATGTATAGATGGAGCGGATACGTCCTCTACCTTTTCCAAAGCGGGTCCATTGACCGAAACCGTGCTTATGGGGAACCTAGCTGTTAAGGCCTACCAGTACAAAGTGCTTCAGGAAGGTAAAAAACCAGGTGATTGGGCTCCTTATGATTATCCAGGAAGACGCAAATTGTTATGGGATGGTGAAAATATGAAGATCACCAATTACGACAAAGCCAATGAATGGGTAACGCGTGAGTACCGAAAAGGTTGGGAACTTGGGTAGTTTGTTAATCTAATTTGTTCCTTAGATGTTCTTTCACCAGCTCATTTTGGGTTAGGGCTATAGCTTTTTCCAGCACCGAACGGTATTGGGTATCACCCATTTCTTTTAGCAGTTCTGCTTTAATGGCATAAAACAAACCTGAGGTTTCAAAGTTGGTCTTGGCGGACAGTTCCCGCAATTCTTGCAATCCTTTTTTGGGACCGTAGATTTTAGCAAAGGGAACAATTCGGTTTAGGGCGACCATAGGGGAATATTGCTGTTTCAACTGTACATTATAGAGGTGAAGGATACTTTTCCAGTCGGTCTTGTCAAAACTTTTGGCCTCACAGTGGTAATACGAGCGGGCTGCCTCCAAATGGTAATTTGAGGGCGTTTTATCCAAAGTTCCTGCCCGCTCCAAATGATAGATTCCTATTTGAATGAGTTCCAGATTGTATTTAGAACGGTCTTGAAACTCCAATGTGGCAAGGGTCCCGTTCCCATTCAATCTGGCATCAAAGCGAGACGAATGAAAACACATTAGAGCAATAAGCGCATTTAAATTGGGGTGTTGGCAGTACTTGTTTTCCTGTAAAAGTAATGCCAATCGCAATGCCTCATAGCAAATATCCCGTTTAATCACCTGGGAACCGGTTGATGCGGCATATCCTTCCGTAAACAACAGATAAATCACCCTAAGAACAACAAATAATCTGGATTGAAGTCCCATTTGAACTGGAATCCGAAGCATCTGCACCTCTTTTCGGAATTTCTTTTTCCCCCTTGTAAATGACTTGGCCACTGCTTCTTCCTTCTTTAAAAGGGCCTCTGCCAACTCTTTGTTGCTAAAACCTCCTATCAGCTTTAAACTTAGAATAATTTGATGCTCTTCGGAGAGCGAAGGGTCACAACAGGCAAAAACAAGCTGTAGCTGACTGTCTGAAATTACATTTTCCAACAGCACTTCAGTCCCAACACTTTCCTCCGTCCCAATAGGTTTGTTGTCCAAAAGGTGGGAAGATTTTTTTTGCCTTCGCAAAACATCTATAAGCGAATTGTTGGCCACACGATATAACCAAGCAGTAGGGTTATCGGGCACGCCTTTATACCCCCAGACCTTCATGGCCTTTAGGAAGGTATCTTGAACCGCATCCTCGATTTTTTCAATATGGGACGTACTATATTTTCGAAGTAGGACGGCCACTACCTTACCGTATTCGTTTCGGAAAAGGTGCTCTATAGTATTATCAAGCTGGTTGGCATTCATCTTAAATAAAAAAGCCTGAACCATGTCAGGCTTTCCCTTTGTCTGTTTTAAAATTAATGGATTTCCTCGTCAATAATTTCACGCACTTCCAAAGTACCTTCTTCAAAACCAAAATGGGGATTCCCTTTGGAAAGTGCAAGGGCTTCTTCCATATGCTGGGCCGATATTATGGTATACCCACCTACAACCTCAGCACCTTCGGCAAATGGACCATTGGTTACCAACTCTCCACGCTTATAAACCACCCTGCCCTCTTGGGAAAGGGGTAGTCCATCAATCAATTTACCTTTGCCTTTCAGGTCTTCCAACCACTTTAGCCAATCCTTGTTCAAGGCCTCTCTTTCCTTGTCGGATAGTTGGTTGTAATCATGGTAACCTCCTCGGAACAGCCACAGAAAATTGCTCATTGTTGTGTGCTTAGTGACCGTCCATTGATAAGATTTCCCGTACCTCTACGTAACTTCCATCGTAATCAAAAATTGGACATCCCTTGGACATTTCAACTGCCTCGTCAATATCTTTGGCCACCACGATAAGGTAACCCCCTACAACCTCGGCACCCTCTGCATAGGGACCATTTGTTACTAATTCACCTTTCTGATGAACCACCTTTCCATCCTCTGCCAATGGGAGACCGTCCAATAGCTGGCCCTTTTCTTTTAGACCTCCCATCCACTCCCCCCATACTTGCATATGGGCTTGTTTTTCTTCTTGCGATAACTGATTATACGCTTCATGTCCTCCTCGAAATAAATACAAAAAATTACTCATTGGTTTCAGTTTATGTCCATAATCTTGGACTAGTTTATACTTTGTTACATCCTTATGACGAAGACCACGTAACAAATTGGACATCCCCTATAAATTTATTTAAAATTAAACACCTTTGCTACTTTCGTGTGGCATGTTTATTGATTCCAAATGAATCATGAAAACGCTAACCTCTTTCTTGTTCATTTCCTTTACATCTTTCTGTTTTGCCCAACTACAACCTCCTGAAGCCTACATCTCTTTTTCTGGTTTTTATGAGGATGAATTTGAACCCTCAGCATACCTCAACTTTTCGGTGGGTACTGAACTTTTTGCCCTAAAGCATGTTGCTCCCGAGGTGGATCTGACCTATTATTTTGGTGGACGATCAGATGAAGATTGGGATGTTGGACCTTCAGGAGAAATTGATTTTCGCTCTTTCCTAGATCGCTTTTTTGATGCCTGGGTATGGGGTGTGGGGCCCAAGCTCTTTGTACAGGACGACTATAACAGATTGGTGTTTATTCCAAAATACCACTTTGGTAACCAAAGGGCTATTGGGGACTATTTTGATTCCAATGAAATTGATGAAAGACAAGAGGTCAAAAGCAAGTTTAACTTTTGGACCTTCTCTCTTGGATATGAGTTTCTTGGGGTTGATAAAATCGGTAAACTCGGACTTTATCTTACATATACCGCTTTCAATGCAGGAAAGTCCTTAAACCAATTGGACTTCTCGGAATTGGGGTATCACAAACAAAATTTTAATACGAAAGCCATAGGTGTCACCGTGAGGTTGTCCACAGGATTTGGAAAACGTAAAGAAACCAAACAGTCCTAAAACAATTTCATCTGACCAGTTTTGTATTTTTCGTGCAGCTCGTAATTTAATTTAGGAAAGGCCTTGTCCTTAAAATATTTCTGCCGGGCCAGACGTGCCATATCATGAATCTGCGTGGCAATTTTTCCTTCGCCACGGTTCCGTAACCCAAATCGACTATCATTCACGGTCCCCCCATGGCAATCTTGAATCTGGTGCAACACCTTTTCCGCCCTATCGGGCATGGCTTTTCTTATCCAATCGGAAAAAATCTGACCAATGGCCCCGTTTAATCTCACTACTGTGAAACCAAATGAAAGCGCACCATGGTCCGCAGTGGCCTGTGCCAGTTTTAACAGTTCATGGCTATTGATTCCAGGTATCATGGGTGCCAGCATTGCATTGACTGGAATTCCATTTTTGGTCAACTCGCTGATGGTCTTAAGTCTTTTTTGGATCGAAGCGGTTCTGGGTTCCAGTTTTCTTCTGGTTTCTTCGGAAAGGGAGGTCACCGAAATATTCACCCCCACAAGCTGGTCTGCACCAAGCTCTTTTAGAATGTCCAAATCTCTCAAGATCAGCGCATTTTTAGTGATGATGCCCACCGGGTGTCTATACTTTAGAAAAACCTGAAGGCATTTTCGAGTAATTTCAAATTTTCTCTCGGCAGGCTGATAGCAATCCGTATTCCCAGATAGCACAATGGTCCTTGCTTTCCAGTTCTTATGGCCAATTTTGGTTTCCAAAAGCTTGGGGGCTGCTTTTTTGACCAAAATTTTTCGCTCAAAATCCATTCCGGCGCTATACCCCCAATACTCATGAGCATTTCTGGCGTAACAATAGATACAACCATGTTCACAACCCTGATAGGGATTCATGGAATACTCCATTCCCACATCCGGACTATCCACCTTGTTTACAATGGTCTTTGGAAAAATGGGGATATACTCGGTGCTGTTGCTCTCGGCCTCTTCCCCTTCCAAACGACAGAATTCTAAAAAGTCTTCACGGATTTCATACACGTGCTGCAGGAACCGGTTATGCGGATTTTTTTGTGCACCCCGTCCTTTTTGTAGGCTGTTGGGTTTCATAAATTGGATTTATTCCAAAATTATGGAAATATTCCAATTTTTAATGTTAAGATTATTGTTTTTGAAGTACCAAGAATTTGAAGTCTGAATGGGACAGTTCCAAACGGTTTTCTGGTTGTGATGAAAGTCCAAATTGCGAAGTTGCTGAAGTTCCGTCCCTACTTTCATCCAATGCCTCATAAAAAGCGTTCCCAAATGGTGTATCAGCGACTTCTGTGGTTACCATTTCCGTAATGAAAAGTGTTTCCCCATTAACGGAAAACCTTCCATTGAACGTGTTGACCGAGGTCGTTCCATTGAAAGCCCCGTTTTCTTGGAAGCTTATCGCCACTATTTCATTTGGATTTGGACCGAGGGTTGGGCCAGAAGGACTGGAATTATGAATCGCGGTAATATGCCAATCCCCGGCTATATTTTGGTTGGCAGCTGTATCGGAATCGTCGTCACAACTGACCAGCCAAATACCGAGCACCAATAAAAACAAACAAACCCGCATAATCCAAGGTTTTATCCAGTAGAGTCAGTTGAGGCCATTTCGTTGCTTCGAATGTTACAGAAATGAAACTTTTACAAGCTGTTTTTTGCTTCCCCGTTTGGCATAGAACAACATTTTGCTCTCATCCACATCCTTAAGCGGTTTCGATACCATTAGAGGAAGTCGGGCTTCCTGGTTATCAATAATTTTTTCGTAATCCATGACCCCATTTTCATCCAAAGAAATCATAAAGACATTTCGGTTACGGCTCAACCCCTGCTTAAAAATCAAACGTTCATTGTTGATCAATTGGGGGTTTTCTGAGGCTGTGCAAATGAAGAAATAGGTTTTCCCATCCTTGCAATACGAACTGTAAGAGGCGTAAGCTCCATCGCCTTGGGTCACCTCGGACTTGTTTATGTTTCTTGCCCAGGCAAGCTCTCCATTGGTCTTTAGTTTGGCACTTACAATGTCGTTGTGATGGAAACGTTCCAATTTCACACGCTGTCCCGCACCGGTGACTTCCATCCCCGTGGTAACGAAGTATTCCTCTGCATTAAAAAATATCTCATTTTCATTGGTAACCTCAACCCCTTTAAAAACAAGGTTTTTGACCACTTTCTCTTCATCCCTACCGAACTTGTCTTCCATGAATTGTTGGGAGAACGGATTATATTTTTGGTTCTGAATAGTCAAACTGGTGGGATTCACATCAAAGTAGGCGATTCCATTGTATCGGTTGTCCTTTCTATCGGCATAAAAACCTGCACAGACCAGTCTGTTTCTTAAGATAATCGGATATAATGCTTCAGGATACTTTCCGGGGTCCACAAAGGACTGTGTTTGGCTTCCATTAGTGGAAACTTTTACCAATTCGTATTGAAACTTTCGCTCATCTACCCTAAAACGCTTTTTCTTGAAGTAGGCCTTGCTTACGATATAAGCTGTGGACATATCCGATGTAATCGCAACATTTTCGAAGGCATAGTTTTTTTCCTCGATTTCGTGGGAAAAATCATGTTCAAACCTTTTGTTCAGTGAGGTATCGAACAGATGGATGATATGCTTGTTGTTCTTTCCCCTTTTATGGTGTGTACTGATTACGAATCCTGTTTTTTCCTGGTTGAAAAGAATTGAGGTGGAAAATCCGCTGGAGAAATTGCGGTTGTAGTAATTCTTGTCCACCGGGTTCCTTACCTCCTCCGAAGCAATGGACAACAGTTTTTCCTTTTTGAAATTAAAGGCGATAATGGGGCTTGTATGTACCCAATATTCGTATTGTCCGCGATCATAGTTGTAATTCAGGAACAGTAGGTTTAATTGGCCGTTTTTTAGAAATCCGTCCACAAAATCGAGACCGCGTAGCTTGTAATTGTATTCAGACACCAATTCCAGGTTACTATTGTACTGCTCAATGAGGTATCCTTTTGGTTTCAAGATCAAGCCCTGAAAATAAGCCCTTACCAAAATATAACCCCCAGCCCCATCTTCTGAGATGTTCAATAGGTTGGAGTATCGGTATCTATCATTGAATTTTTCGCCGAAGTCATAGGAAACCGGCATTTTTTCCTGGGCATGGAGCCATAACCCTATAAATAACAAGGCTAGCAGTATGATTCTAGATTTCATCATAGTCTGGTTTGGTTATACCATGGCTATGATCCGGGAAAGTCTGCTTTTCGCTTTTCCAGGAAAGCGGTGGTTCCTTCTTTGAAATCGTCAGTTCCGAAGCAGGTTCCGAAAGCATCAATCTCCGTTTCATAACCATTTACATCATACTTAAAACCAGCATTTACTGCTTTTATTGCGTATTTTATGGCCACAGGGGAGTTATTCGATATCCTGCTCGCAATTTTAAGACTTAGGGGCAATAATTCGTCTTGGGGAACCATATGATTGACCAAACCATAATCCAGGGCCTTTTTGGCATCTACCATACCTGCGGTCATGATGATTTCCATAGCCCTTCCCTTACCAATGAGTTGGGCGAGACGCTGTGTGCCCCCATAACCGGGGATAACACCCAAGGACACTTCCGGTAATCCCATTTTGGCATTGTCACTTGCTATCCTAAAATGGCACGACATGGCCAATTCAAGTCCTCCACCCAATGCAAAACCATTTATCGCCGCAATAACTGGTGTGGAGAGGTTGTCCACAAAGTTGAACAGCAACCTTTGCCCTTCGGCCGCCAAAACCTTGCCTTCTTCCGGCGAAAAATCTGCAAATTCTGAGATATCAGCGCCGGCCACAAATGCTTTTTCGCCGCTACCGGTAACCACAATCACTTGGATATCCTTATCGTCATCCAGTTCCTTGAAAGCATCATGCAACTCACCTATGGTACGCTTGTTCAATGCGTTTAGCTTTTTTGGGCGATTTATGGTAATCGTTGCAATGTTGTTCTCTTCTTCTATGTAAATGTTTTCGTAGTCCATTTATATTTTAATTATAGCTTTATTCCTTTGGGAACCTAACTGCAAAAACGGTTCCCTTACCCTCTTGGGAGGTAAAATCGATGCTCCCTTGATAGTTCTCCACGATATTTTTGACCATGCCCAAACCGAGTCCCATGCCGCTTGATTTGGTGGTAAACTTGGGTTCAAAAACTTTTTCTTTGAAATCATCCGGAATGCCAATACCATTATCCGCAACAGAGATTTTAACCTGAGTACCTTCGGATGCTACAGTTACCAAAATCCGGGGAGCATCCACCTCGGGAACAGCTTGAATGGCATTTTTGACCAAATTCGTCACCACGCGGATAAGCTGGGTTCTGTCTAATTTGGCGATGATTTCCTTTTCGTCTGAGATAAAATGAATATAATCCTCGTGGAAAATTTCCAATGCCAGCTTCACAATTTTGACCACATTCAAGGTCTCATTTTGCTGTGCGGGCATGTTGGCAAAATTGGAAAAAGCCGAGGCTATATTGCTAAGGGTATCTATTTGCTGTATCACCGTCTTGGAAAACTCATGGATTTTCTGTTCCGCCTTGGGATCGTTGGGATCAAACTTTCGTTGGAAACTTTGAATGGTCAGCCGTAAAGGTGTCAATGGGTTTTTTATTTCGTGGGCCACCTGTTTTGCCATTTCACGCCATGCTTGTTCCCTTTCGCTACGTGCGAGTTTCACCGCACTTTCTTCCAACTCGTCTATCATTCCATTGTAGGAGTCCACCAATTTTCCAATTTCAACACTGGGTCGATCAATATGGATTTTTTCGTTCCGCTTGGTCAGGTTGGTCTGCTCCATCTTGTCGGATATAGTTTGGAGGGAACGTGTAATATATTTCGAAATGAAATAAGCAAATATGATGGCAGAAAGCAACATGAGCAGGTATACCCCGCCTAAGCGAAACAAGAATTCCCGAAGCTCCATGTTGTTAAAGGAATTATCTTCAAAGTAGGGTAGGTTAACAATACCTATGGGTTTGGATTTTAGGTCATTAATGTAGGTATAGGATGCCTGATAGTTATCTCCCGCGGCACGTTTTTTCTCAACATAGCGCTTATTCAGGTTCATATCCAGATTGTTCAAGATTTCGGCATCCAAACAATTGGAGATGGAATCGGCCTCAAAGGCAGGTCTGGAACTTTTGATCAATCCACCTTCCAGATCATAAATGTTGAAAGGGACATTTTGAACATCGGCAATCTTATAGATTTCATCCCGGAAAATATTCTCAAGATTCTCAGTGCTAACTGGGTAGGTAGTCTCCCTTAAAACATATGAAATACTCTGGAGAATCTGCTCTTCCTTACGTTCCAAGCGGTTTTCATGATAGTCTTTACTCTGCTCCCGGTATTGATAGATGGTCACTCCAGCAATAAGCACCGAGGCTATTACCACCAGCATGATCATGGTGAGAAAAATGCGGGAACGAAGCGATAATTTTTTGAACAATCCTTGGTAGTTTGGGATTAAAGTTAGCAATAATCGAGCCATTTCAGGTGCAAGTTCAAACCCAATCTACTAGTTCAAAATTGGTGTTGACCGGTTGGACTAGCACTCAAACTTCTTTAGGCATTGGGGTTTTTATCCCGGATTTTTTTGTATAATCGGATTCCCAGCATGAGCAGTACTGCCAGCACTACGATTCCAACAGTCCCATAAATCCAGTTGAATGCATTTTTCAACACTACCAAAAAAACTACCGCAAAAAGTACCAAAGTGGCCACCTCGTTCCAAATGCGCATAAATCGCGAAGTATACTTCACCTCATCACGTTGTAATTGTTTAAAAATCTGATGGCATTTTAAATGGTAGACTATGAGCAATCCCACAAATGCCAATTTTATATGCATCCAGGATTGGTTTAACCAACTGGGCATCAAAACCAATAACCAAATAGCGAAGACCGTGCATAGAATGGCCGAAGGCCATGTAATTATGTACCACAACCGTTTGGTCATTAATTTCAATTGTTCCGATAAAATTTCCTTATCAGGAGAAGGTTTTTGCCAAGCTTCAATATGGTAAATAAACAAACGGGGAATGTAGAACAGACCTGCAAACCAGGTAACCACAAAAATTAAGTGCAAAGATTTTATGTAAGGATATAACATTCCGTCCATTAGTTATGGCTACTGTAAATTTAAGGCTCCATATTCCTAATTCAATCCACCAATCCCATTTTTTTAAGCAAAAAACTTGCATTCATGTTCTGACAAATGCCTTCTTGGAATTGGTAATCAAAGAAAAGTTCACCATCTACAATTCGCGCATTGAAGAAGTAGTTGGACACCTTTTTATGTTCCGCCGCTACCGTGCATAGACTTAAATCATGGGTGGCTATTATCCCAGTCCCTCCCATGCGCACCAATTTGCCCACAAATTTTTGCGAGCCCAAGGCCTTATCCTTGCTGTTGGTCCCTTTCAATATTTCGTCCAAAACGATGAAGTACTTGTCTTTTCCCATTTCTTCCATGATAAACTTCAGTCGCTTTAGCTCACTAAAGAAATAACTTTCCTCGTCGGCCAGGCTATCGGTGGTCCTCATACTGGTTATCAATTTAATTGGGGAGTATACTACTGAGTGTGCACAAACCGGAAGGCCAATATTGGCCATCACCAATTGAAGGGAAACTGTCCGCAAAAAAGTACTTTTCCCAGCCATATTTGCACCTGTAACTATGAAAAACTCATCATTTGCAATGCTTATGTCATTTCGGATGGCCTTATCAGGGTCAAGCAAAGGATGGGTCAGCCCCTTACACTCCAAGGTTTTTGGGGTATTTACAATTTTGGGATAGGTATGATTCTGATGATTAAAGGCATAATTGCCCAAACTGTTGAAAGCATCAAAAAAAGAAATGGCCTCGAACCATTTTGGAATCCGGTCTTTGTTATCCCCAATCCAATTTTCGATAGCATGGCAAATCATCAAATCCCTCAGAAAAAAACCATTCAAAATAAACCCAACCAGGACGTTGTTTCGTTGGTCTAGTCGATCGAGCAATCTGGAAAATTTCTTTAGCACTTGGGAGCTAATGTGATCTCCCTCATGTACCTTTTCTTTTTGTTTATATAAAAGTTCAGCTCGAAATTCTTCATTTTCAATATGTGCGAGCAAGCGTGAATATTGGGTAAAGGTGTTTTGGATTTTGGAAGCATCAGCCGAAAGTTTATTGGTTTTTTTC
>JBCCUY010000084.1:0-11452 GCA_039196145.1 Bacteroidota bacterium | reverse complement strand
CGCCCAAAAAAATGCCAGAATAACTTTTGCCGAGGATGCCACAGCGCCAAGGTACCAAACCGACTTGCTTGGTAGCTACCAAGAAAAGAACGCTGGCGGTGTGGTTGAAACGATTAAGGAGCTACAGGGTTTTAAGGTGACCAAGGAACATATAAAAAGAGGTCTTTTAAATGTGGTAAAAAACACGGGGATGTTGGGAAGATGGCAGATTTTGGGCAAGAATCCCTCAATTATTTGTGATACGGCGCATAACAAGGAAGGACTTCAATTGGTGCTGGAGCAGTTAAAGCGTCAAAATGGAAAGAAACTACATATTGTGCTTGGTTTTGTAGACGATAAAAATGTGGAGCAACTTTTGGGTCTTTTTCCCAAAAAAGCAAAGTACTACTTTGTGAGGCCAAATGTGCCCAGGGGATTCGCAGCGGAAGAACTTGGCAAATTGGCTTTGAAAAATGGTCTGGAAGGAAAGATTTTCAAATCTGTTGAAAAGGGGCTTAAGAAGGCTATGAACACTGCTGATAAGGATGATTTTATTTTTGTTGGTGGAAGTACCTTTGTGGTTGCTGAGGTAGTTTAGATATTTTGTGTTTTTTCTTTTTGGGAAATGAAAAATGGTGCTATATTTGCACTCCCATTTAGTAAATGGAATGGGGCTCTTAGCTCAGTTGGTTCAGAGCACCTGCCTTACAAGCAGGGGGTCACTGGTTCGAATCCAGTAGGGCCCACAAAAGAAAAACCTCCATTTTTTGGAGGTTTTTTTGTTTCTGGGTGTAACTCTCCGTCCCCGGATGAACAATAGGCCATTGGTGATGAGATATAAGGTACTTATTGTTGATGATGAACAGGAAGCTAGAAATAGGCTGCGACTCCACCTTGAAAACTTTTCCGTACTACAAAGTATTGATTCCTGTAAGGATGGGAAACAAGCCTTGGCCAAGATCAAAGAACTTAACCCCGATATTGTTTTTATAGATATTGAAATGCCCGGAATGAATGGAATTGAAGTACTCCGCAACTGCGGAAAACCCTATCCCTATTTCATTTTTGTGACGGCTTATAACCAATATGCGATAGAAGCATTCGAACAAAACGCTATCGATTACATACTGAAACCCTATGCAGGGGAACGCATCGTTACGGCGCTTAAAAAGGCAGTTGAGAGGCTGGATAAAGATAGATTGGCCAAAACAGCGGATGACTACAGAAATCTACTGTTGAGTTTTTCCGATAGTTTGGAAAGTAGTAAGAACAAGGAATTTGTTAAGCGAATTGCCGTAAAATCCGTTGGCAAAACCTCGTTCATCAATGTAGACGATATCGTCAGTATTGAGGCCGCCGATCAGTACGTGGAAGTTGAAACTTCAACCAAAAAGCATACGGTTCGGGAATCCATGGACCATTTGGAAGCTATTTTGGACCCCAAAAAGTTTTTTCGGGTGCATCGCTCTTTTATTATCAATATTGATGGGGTGGTTGGAATAGAGAATTATGACAAAAATTCGAGCGTGGTGATTTTGCAAAATCATAGAAAGATTAGAGTTTCAAACAGTAGAAAGTCTGATTTTAAAAAATGGATGGGACTTTAAACTATCCATATTATTTTGGGACTTAGCTTCACGAACCATTTTACCCAATTCCCGACTTATTTTCCTTGCCCCACAACTTTGGTCTTTTAAATCTTTTTAAGTGATACTACTTTCATTTCCAATCTAAAAAATGAAATTATGATTGTAAAAAATGTAATGAAAGTGTGTGTGTTGTTCATACTATCTTTTGGAGCTATCAATGCCCAAAACTCAAAAAACGACATTAAAAAGGTAGCTGCCCAGTTTGTGAAGGGAGCCGATATCCAAAATCCACAAATACTTAAGGAGGTACTTGAATCCAATTCAAATCAGTATGTACTTATCGGGGGGAAGTTCAGCACTTTTTCGGCAGAACAGTACATCAAAATGGTGGAAGAGAAAAAGTTGGGTGGGAAACCTCGAGAAGTGAAGTACCAACATGCTGAATATCTAGGGGCCAATTTGGCCGTCGTGGTCTTAAACGCAGTAAGCTCGGAATATAACTTTCTTTACCAACTGTCTATGGCCAGATCAAGCAGCGGTAAATGGGAAATAGTGGGGGTAACCACTGAAATCAATGGTGTTTAGTGTGAGTTGTTCCAAACACCTTTTGGCCTTTTTTCTCTACCTACAATATTGCACTGCCATGTTTGGTCAGCAGCATATTGAAGTAGATGGAATAACATTCTCGTATCAAATTGAGGGTGATGCACTGCGATGTGAGCTTCAGGCGCTGACAAATGGTTGGGTAGGGGTTGGTTTTAACTCCAAAAATGCCATTGTAGGAAGCGACTTGTTGTTGTTCAACCTTGTGGACGGCAATCCGTCTTGCGCAGATTTATATGTTAAAAGTTTTGGAAACCCTATAAAGGATGAGGATTTAGGGGGAAATAATTCTATTGAACTATTGAGCGCACATGAGGACGAAATGTCCACTGTTGTTCGTTTTACCATTCCGGTCGATTCGGGACACCCTACCGATTATGTGCACTCCATAAATCAAGATTTTTGGCTCATTTTAGCTTATTCTGCGGAGGATGATTTTGAACATCATTCCCGGGTTCGACGGCACTTGCCATTCCGATTGAATCAGGGGAAATAGTGCAACTACTTTTGTAACTTTCAGGGATGCTCCGGTTGATACGAAAAAGACATATAGCCATCTACTCCATTTGGGTACTTGCAGCTTTGTTTACAAGTACCCAATTGTATTTAAAAACCTTGGATGCCGGAAATGGGGATGGATGGTTAAAACTGTTTTTGATCCAATTGTTGGTGTGGAGTGTATGGGGAGGATTGAGTCCCATTATCTTTTGGTTGGGCAAGAGGTATCGAATAGACAAACAAACGTATTATAGCGGATTGGCACTTCACCTGTTGTTTGCTGTAGCCTTGGTTGTATTGTATTTGGCTATATATTCACTCCTGTGGAACTTTTTGGGCGTCGGGACCGTTCGTTGGGAAACTTTTAAACTCTATTTTAAGATTTTCTTTCTTAACCTATTCCATTGGCATTTTTTTATATACATGGCCATAATCGGAATTGCCCATGCTATTGACTTTCGTAATGAAGCAGAAGCCAGAAGGGGAGAAGCTGATAAATTGGAAAAACAACTGCTCAAGAGTGAACTCAACACGCTGAAAGCCCAGCTGTCACCACATTTTTTGTTCAATACGATTAACAATGTGGTGGGAACTATTGAGCAGGGGAAAAACAAAACCGCCTCTGGAATGTTGATACGCTTGGGATCTTTTCTCAGAATGACCTTGGAAGAATCCCAACATGATTTGATTCCACTAAAAATAGAGCTTGAATACATACAGCAATACCTAGAGATTGAGCGATTCAGGAACAAGGATTTGGAGGTGGTCATCCATAAGCCTTTGGAGTTGTCCGAATGCCTTGTGCCGAACTTCATTTTACAGCCCTTGGTAGAGAATGCAATCAAACATGGTATTTCTAAGCAACCGGGGTCAAAGCGTATTGAAATTGGTATGGAAAAGTTTGGGGAGAAGTTGAAGCTTTGGATTTTTAATGAAGGCCCTTCAATTCAAAAACAAGGAAAACTTAGAAAAGGAATTGGTTTGGATAGCACGGCATCACGATTGCAGGTTGTTTACAAAGGGCAAGCCAGTTTTGAATTACTCAACGCAAACGGAGGGGTGCTTGCCGAACTACTTTTGCCCGTAAGCTATTGAGGAAGCTACAATTACTTGTTTCAAAAAAAGGACTCCAACCAAAAAATGGAAGGAGTCCAATAGTGTGGGATATACTGGATTCGAACCAGTGACCTCTGCCCTGTCAAGGCAGCGCTCTAAACCAACTGAGCTAATATCCCGTAAAAGTGCTGCAATATCGTAAAATTGTTACCAATCACCATACTCAGCAGAATTCTTTTGGGTTTCATGTAATGTAATATGAAGCAAATGACCCTTTTGAAGCTTCGGTTTCAAAATATCGTAAATCACTTTTACAAAATATTCCGTTGTAGGGAGCATGTCCCCAAATTCAGGGCAGTCTTCATTTAGGTTTTTATGGTCAAAGCGTTCCTCAATTTCTTCTTTTATCAAACCGCCTAAAACAGCTAAATCCATTACAAAACCGGTATCTGGATCTACCTCGCCCCTGATCCTTACCTCTAAATCAAAATTGTGCCCATGATAGTTTGGACTATTGCACTTTCCAAAAATGGCGACATTTTGCTCCTCGCTCCAATTGGGATTGTGCAACCGATGCGCGGCATTAAAATGTGCTTTTCTGCATATTGTGGCAATCATATAGCAAAGCAACTAAAAAGATTGGATTCAACCCAGCTTTATGCAAAATAAAAAGGGCCGTATACACGACCCTTTTCCACGCTGTTTTGTAAAGTACTAAAGATTACCCAAACAGTAGTCGATAAGCTCAGCACCTGCTGTTGGACTGGGCTGCAGATCAACAATCACGTTCCCATTGGCGGAAGTGACTTGTGCGGTAACTTCCTCATCAAAATCCCCCGATACAAAAACAATGGAGATTACTTCCGCGTCCGCTGGCACTGTAAACACTTCTGTACTTGCAGAACCTGCAGCCAAAGTGTAATCCGTTGAGGTGCCATCGATGTCAACAGTGAGCGCCGCGTTGTTCCAACCATCACCAAAAGAATCCTGAAAATCGATGGTCCAATCCCCAGGTGTGGGTGGAGTTGGAGGACAAACTATAGGAGAGGTGTAGGCAAATGGAGAGCTAAAGAAAGATCCATTTGCCACAGTTCCTGCCAGTCTGTTGGTAAACACTCTTCCGTCGCTTAAGACTGCTTCCAACCTAAAATTAAATGCATCACCACCCGCAACGTTATCAAAGTCCACGCCTGTGGCCGCCAATGCTTCAGCGTAGGAAGCACTAACGTCTCCCCTTGGAAATCCAAAAGGCCCTGGTGCGAATGCGGAGGCTGAAAAAGTGGACATTTCCACCTCATCAGCGCTGAAATCTGGATCGCCGTCTTCGATAGTGTTATCCGTGAAGGAAACAAATAGCTTGATTTCAGTTAGAAGAGTCCCCCCTTCTATATCCTGTACTTCCAAGGTTTTTCCCCATACGGAACCTGTATCGCTAATACTAAAACTATCTCCGATAGTGCCCACAGTCCTTAAAATAAGGCCCCGGCCAACCGTTGCCTGCACATCATCAACAATCTTTTCCTCCGAACAGGCCATTAAGGTAATGACCCCAAAAGCGAGCAATATGTATGTTCTTATTTTTCTCATAATATTATTTTTATCAGTCATTACTTCAATTAATTTGATCTTGGGAAAGCTGGTCCTGCTGGATTTGTATCCCAAAAGACCTGCTCTGCCAATGAGGTTTTCTGTGTGATATTGGAATTGGATGTTACAGCCTGGTTAGGGTAGAACATAGATCTTGGAAAGCTTCCTGGATCGGGCTCCCTGTTTGGTTGTAAGGTGCTTGGATAACCCGTCCTTCTGTAGAAATTATAGGTTTCTATTCCATTTCCATAGTGCGCCACAAAATAATTTTCGGCTAAAACATCCCATTGGGCATCTCCGGTAGCGGCGCCAAAGGCGGCCACGACTCCGTTTATAAAATCGGTAACATCGGTGGCCGAAGGCTCAAATGAAAGATCTGCGTTTGGATCAACAGACACGGCTGCTCTTACCTTTGCTATCTGCTTGGTAAGTCCCGCCTCTAAAAACCCTTGTGCTGCTGCTGCGTTTCCATCGACCAAGGCCATTTCTGCCCTCCAGAAGTCCACCATAAAGGCATTCAAAATTGGCGTTACACCAACGCCGCCCCCACCATTGGATAGGGCATCCGTAGGCTGGGCAACAGGACTGAAACTGTCGTCATCAAATCGTCCTCCTGCGGGATAAACACCCCAAGTGGTACGCAGTGGTCCATCTGGTGGAGCTCCTTCATCATCACCATGATCTCTACCCCAGTATCCATTTGGAAGATTACAGAACGTAAACCCGCCATTTGTATAATGTAAAGGAGGAGTTTGTAGCGAGCACCTCAATGTTTGCTCATCTGGATCTATTTCCTGTCCCGGTACTTCGGCTGTTTGTCTATAGAAGTAATATCTAATCCTTGGATCAGCGGATTCCTGCATGTAATTGATCAACCAGTTGGAGGCGTAATCCCCAGGTCCGTTGGATACATAGTTCAATCCATATCGTGGATGTCTGTTATCAGGCTGGGCTGCACTGGTACCTGGCCAGAAAAACTCAAAATCATCCGCAGTGTCCGTAATATAGTCCCCTGAGGCAACGATGGCGTTAAAGGCAGCTGCCGCTCCTGGGTCAACCAACCTTGTTTGCAAATAAAGCTTCATTTTAAGGGTGTTGGCAGCCTTTACCCATTTCGAGTAATCGTTGTTATAGAACATTTCCACAGGTGGAGTGGACGAAGCCGTATTGGTAAAATTTACTATCGCCTGATCCAACAATGCTTGGGCCGCTGCATATACGGATTCTGCACTGTCCAGTTTTGCATTTACGATTTCTGGAGCCTGAACTGCCTCAGTGTATGGAATATCCCCAAAGAAATCCACTAAGGATGAAATAATATAGGCTTCTACAAACTGGGCAATACCCAAATGCCTGGTCAAACTTGCTTCTTCAGCCAAAGGCGTCATTAAGCGGATATCAAAAAGAACCCCTCTATAGGCATTGTCCCACTCATCATCAACATCACTGTCCTGATAGGTACTTTCATAATCCCTACTCTGCATTTGCATAAGACGGGTCAACTCCATGCCTAAAGGGGAAAGTCCGTCTCCAAATTGGAATCCTCCCGAAACAAAGTTGTCATTGGGATCACCCGAAACGTCACCATCCAAATGTCTGGCGAAATCCTCTTGGATAGAGGTGATGAAAAAATCAGGTGCCGACTGATCTGGTGTTAAAAAGTTTGGGTCGTTTGTTCCATCCAGTTCTGATACTTCACAAGATGTCAACACGAGTAGCCCGGCAAAAAGGGCCGTAATAATATGTTTGTTCCTTATTTTCATTTTTCTGTCTTTTTTTGTCATCTTAGAAAGTTGCTTTTACACTGAATCCATATCTTCTGGAGCTTGGGCCGTTTAGGAAATCAAAGCCAAAACCGTTACCAACTCCTGTACCTGAAGTATTTGGGTCGAAATTGGCCCCATTCGGAGTATTAATGGCATCATACCATAGGTTGAACCCTGATACCGTAAAGGAAAGAGACCCAAATGGCGTGTCTTCCAAGAACTTCTTCGGAAGCGAATACCCCAACGTAACCTCTTGCAAACGAAGCACTGTGGCATCGAAAATTTGCAGTTCGGAAATGTTACCTAAAATGTTGTTGAAGTAGTAATCCGAGTTATTGATTTGTACATCGTTGACTCTTCCGTCGCTTTGCTGAACTCCGGGCAATACAAAGGTGTTTTCCCTATCCAAGGTTTCCACGATCAGTCCCCTTCCCAGAAGGGTAGATATGGTACTTGACCAAATATCCCCTCCCTGGGTCCAGTTGAACTGGAATCCAAGACTGAAGTTCTTGTAAGAGAAGGTGTTGTTGACGTTCATCACAAAATCTGGATTGGGATCACCAATTACGCCATCCTGTGAATCCTGAACATAATCTCCAATGGCATTTACGACGAAGTTTCCAGCATCATCTCTCAATATTCTGGTCCCGTAGATGACACCTAATGGCTGCCCCTCAATAGCGGCGTTACCAAGGTTTCCAAAACCGGAATACACAATCAAGTCGGTTTCTTGACCCAAATCGGTTACCTCACTTTCATTGGCCGTGAAGTTGACATTGGTATTCCAGTTGAAGCCTCCTTCTTCTTGGCTTCTAAAGAAATTCAGTCCTAAATCGACTTCTATACCCTCTCCTTTGATTTCACCAACATTGGTATTGGTTCTAAAGAATCCGGAAGATGGATCTAAAGGTTGCTGAACGATAAGATCCGTAGTGGTTCTTTCGTAAACCGAAGCGTCAAGGGTAATTCTACCTCCCCACCATCTGGTCTCAACACCAAGTTCTATTTCATCAACCCGTTCTGGTTTGAGGTCTGGGTTACCCAAGGTCAAAGGACTTGTATTGGTTACAATATTGGTTCCTGTGCGATCTTGGAAATCTTGGGTGTCCAGGTTCAAACGATTGGCCACCGGGAAATTATCCGAATTGGCGTCGGGGAAACCTGCTGAAGTACCATAACCGGCCCTTATCTTAAGATAATTCAAGACGTTTTCGCTCTTTAAGCCTTCAAAAGCTGTTGTGGGAACAAAAGAAAGACTGGCACTAGGATAGAACAATGACCTATTATCCTTGGAAAGATTGGAAACCCAATCGTTTCTTCCAGCCAGTGTTAAGTATAGATAATTGTCGTAATCCAATTCCAACTGACCATAGAAACCAACCAGGTTCCTGTCCGATGTCTGCTGAATCTCGTTCTGGTTTAGGAAGTTAAAATGGCGTAGCACTCCAAACACCTGCTGTGCATCACTTGCTACCCCACTTTGATTGAAAATCTCCCTTCTACCATTGACCCCAACGTTAAAAGTGGTCCCTATCTTTTCTGTGATATCATAGTCACCGTTGAACGCTAGGTTGTGATCCCAAATAGTGTTGGTATTGTTCCAAGTCTCATAAATCCCACTTTCCAATCTAGGTTGGGGTACATTACCGTTGATACCTCCTTTATTTTGATAGTTAAGGTTGTTCTCACTATACACGTCAAGTCCAACTCGGTAAATCAAGTTGAGATTGTCGTTGAACTGATATTGAAGCCCAAGATTTCCGAATACACGGTTGGTCTCTTGCTCGGTACCAGCATTGTTGACCGTCCACAAAGGATGTTGAATGTCATTTCCATCCCTGTAGTAGATACTACGACCATCAAGTGGACTTTGGAAGGGTAAACCACCAACGTCAATACTTCGAGGAGTAAAGAACAAGTCACCAAATACGGAAGAACCTGAACCTGTGGCTCCATTTCCTTGGCTCAATGCCACAGGAGGGGAGATGAATTTGGTCCGGGCATAGTTCATAGCTCCTGTAACCGTGAATTTATTACTAAGTACCGCACGACCACCAACACCAAAGTTGTTTCTGTTTAGGCTGTTCCCTGGGGTAAATCCTATATCTTTTAGGTGGCCATAGTTGGCGTTGTAGGTTACTTTACCGTCATCGGATCCGCCGCTTGCATTTACAGAGAGATTAGTTACGGTTCCTGTTCTAAAGAAGTCGCCAAAACTATCATAAGCCCTCCACTCGTATCGCTGATTAGCAAATTCTGGAAAAGCTTGCTGTCCAGCAGCTGAAGTGGAATAGGGGTGTGGCAAGGTTCCGTTCTCATCAAAGGCATCACTATTGCCCCATCCAGAAATCCCTTCGCGATCAAAACTTGGCCCCCAGTTACTGAAGAACCATCCAAAAGACTGGTCGAAACCATTACCATATTGATTTTGGTACTCCGGTGTTGAAGCAATCTCATTAAAGAAGATGGAGGTATTGACCGTAATCTCTGTCTTTTTTGCACCTTGACCTCCAGCCCCTGCTTTTGTGGTAATCAATATTACCCCGTTTCTACCTAAGGAACCGTAGAGCGTGGAAGCGGCCAAACCTTTTAGGACGTTGACACTTTCAATGCTGTTCGGGTCCAAATCCAAGAACCGACTGGAGCCATTGTTACCATTGATAAAATCCTGTCTGTTTCCTTGTCGGCCAGAAGCATTGGTGTCCCCGTTAAATGGAACCCCATCCACAATAAATAGAGGTTGGTTACTCTGACTAAAAGAATTGTATCCTCTAATAATGATATTGGTACCCGAACCGGAAAGTCCACTCTGTTGGGTGATGTTTACCCCAGAGGCTTTTCCGATAAGCACCCTTCCCAAGTCCCCCTCGGCTTTTTCCTCGAGTTGGTCAGAGCTTACTTCGGCAACGGCGTAACCAAGAGCTTGTTTCTCCCGTTTAATACCCAGGGCCGTTACAACCACTTCTTCTAGGGCTTGTGCATCTTCTTCCATTTGGATGTTGATGACATCCTGGGCTCCGACCGTTCTTCTGGCCGGCCTTTGCCCCAAATAAGTATAAACGAGAATCTGACCTGCACTGGCGACTATGGAATAATTACCATCAAAGTCAGACTGGGTCCCTGTTGTGGTACCCTCGATAACGATATTGACCCCGGGAAGTGGTATCCCGGTTTGATCGATGATCGTACCTGTAATTGTTTTTTCCTGAGACCGAACAGCAACCACACAAAGAAGTGAGAAGATGACTGTCCCAAATAGCTGTTTTACTTTCATAGAGTTAGCAGTTTTGTTAAAAATTAAATGAGTCAGCGCAACTGAGAAAGGTAGGCGGGAGAAGATGTTTTGATAGCTAATTCAAATAATACTCCCTAGTATGAAAACAAAACTTAATGGAAAGTTTTTTTTAGAAGGTAGTAAGGCCTCTCACCGCCTTACCTTTACAATTGCAAGAACAAAACAATTATATGGGAGTATAGGAATGGTACTTCTAAAACGGGAGGAACCTCATAAAACGACTTGCCCAACGGGACGAACACTTTTTAACAATTTTTTACCCCGCACTCTAGGATCAAAAGCTTTCTTAAATTTTAACAGAGAGCTTTGGGATTGTTATAAAAATGGATAAAACCTCTGTGTTTTACTCTCATTTAACGATGGTATCCCAATTCGTATATTGGTTAGTTGGAAATTTTGTGTGATGGCGCACAAAAAGAGTAGTGGGGAAAGATAGTTGGCGGCTAGCCGGGTATGTTAGGATGCAAAGCTGGTAAGGAGTCTATAATCATTTGGGCTAAGACCGGTCTCCTTCTTAAAAGCGGAATAGAAACTGGTTTTGCTATTAAAGCCCACCTCATACATTATAGCTTTTACACTAAGAAAGGGTTGAGTCAACAATAGATCCTTTGCTTCTTCAATTCGATATTGGTTTATTAAGGAATAGAAGTTTCTGGAAAGGTATTCGTTCAGTACCTGGGAAACCTTATACCGATCTTTATCTATATGACTCGAAAGATCGTTTAAGCCAATGGCATTGTTTTTATAAATCCTGTCCTGTTTAAGGGCCAAATTGATTTTCTGTTTGATTTCGGCCGCCTCTTGGAACGTTAATCCTGACTTTGCATATTTGGCTGCAATGCAGTCCACCGTCACTGATGTAACAGGAGCTTTTTTACTAAAGAAATCTAATACGAACCTTTTCATACCTAATTTGGTAAAAATGAAACCTTGTGTTCAATTTCATCTAAAACGCTGATAATCAGGTTTTCCCCGATAAGGGTTTACGTAAACTGTCGTCGGGGAAGTTTACTTTTGTTTAACAATAACCCCATCCTTTGTGTTCAGGTAATCAGGTTTTCTTTGGTGAAGATTTCAAT
>JBCCUY010000083.1:0-11601 GCA_039196145.1 Bacteroidota bacterium | reverse complement strand
GAATATTTGGAATGTGGTATTCGTGCATTAAGATAATGGAGAAAAACGTATCGCAACCGAGAAGACCATTGCTAATATGGCCTTAACCAAGACAGTTGGAACAAAGAACAATGACCGTAAGAGTTCTTGCTATATTAAATTTGATTATCGCCGCCCAAGCGTTATTTCTTTGTGCTCATTTCATTTTGAAATCAAAAGGCGTTCGCATATTGAATAGGTTACTTGCATTTTTGTGTTTTTCACTTACATTGATTTCACTGAACACGTACTTGAGCATTACTGTGGTTTTTGCGCAAAATTCCCTTCTACAAGATCTTGCGAACAACGTAATGTGGTTTATTGGGCCTGTTTTATATCTATATGTTGTTTACAATGAAAAGAAACCAGAGAATCTCTTAATTTATCTAAACACCTTTCCGTTTATAATACTTGCTGTTATTGACATTGGTACTGACTGGAAATGGTTTAGAGAAGTAATACCATTTGTGGCTTTTACCCAAATGGGAACTTATATATTCCTATCCATAAAACACAGTAGAAACAATTATAGTAAAGCAAAACAATACTATAATTGGATTTTACCATCTACCATTGTGTTTGCCGTATTGGTGGCAATAAATTTTAGTTTGTTTACCCTTAAAACAACGGGAATTCAAATTTTATCAGATATAGAGCTGCAGAGTTTTACATCATTGTTGGTAATACCCATTTTTTATTTGGCCTATAAAGAGATGAACAGCGCCAATGCTTTTGGGATTCCTCCAAGAAAATATGAAGCTTCACAAATTTCAGAACAAAGAGCAAGGGAATATCTCCTTAAAATTGAATCTGCAATGGAGGAGGATAAGGTGTACCTTCAAAAAAACCTGTCCCTTCAAACATTCTCCGAATATGTTGGCATTAGTTCCAAATTTGTATCGCAGGTGATCAATCAGAATTTAAATGTCGGATTTTCAGAATATGTTCTTCGATTTCGGTTGAACGATGTGAAGAAAAGATTGTGTGATTCGAAGAATAAGAACCTCACCATTTTTGGAATAGCCCAAGAATCAGGGTTTAAGTCCAACAGTAGATTCAATTATCTTTTTAAAAAGCACTTGGGACTTACTCCAAGGCAGTTTCAAAAAATGAATAGGGAATAGTCTTTTTGCTATATCATGATGTAGCAGTAAGTAAATTCCATTTCAAGGGCCTTGGCTTTTATGTTTGTTGAAAATTTGAGGATTATGAATTCAACAACCAAAAGCACCAAACAGCAGTTGATTGCCTTTTTTGTGCTAACCTATGTGCTGTCATGGGCATTGTTCTTTGTTGGGAGCCAAACAAATATTCTACCAATTATAATACTGGGTGTTTGGGCCCCTAGCCTGACTTCTTTGATTCTGACCGGTTATTATTACAAGAAAAAGGGAATTCTCCAATTATTGGGCCGGTTTAAACGCTATAAAATAAAATGGTATTGGTGGCTACTTTTATTGGCGCTCCCCGCGGCCGTACATTTTACTGGACGCTCGTTATGGGAATTGCTGTACATAGGGGAAACATCCTCATTTATACTTGACACCTCTTTTTGGCTTGGAGCCATAATACCGTCTTTTCTTATCGCAGGTCTGGGCGAAGAATTAGGGTGGAGAGGTTTTGCTCTTCCAAGGTTGCAACGCCATTTTTCACCAATAACGGCCGCATTTATTTTGGCAACAGTTCACCTGTTTTGGCATTTACCCACGTACTGGTTGGGACAGGGGATACATAACGTGCCTTTTATTTACCTGCTGGCCTTTGGTTTTCCTTGGACGTTCATTTTTAATTGGCTTTACAACAAATCGGGCGGAAGTCTGCTTTTTGCTGTGGGTTTTCATGCCATCTCTAACGCTTCGCTGTCAATAGTTGGTTTTTTGCCTTCGGAAGACGTAGTGCCCATCACTCCTGAATTACTTACAAATTGGTCTTTTCCAATAGAATTAGGGGGCCAGTATTTAACCGTATGTGCTGTTTACTGTGTGGTGGCCTTTTTCATTGTTGTTAAAGGAAAATACAACCAAACCAACGTTGACATTCCTTAGTTGGTAAGGCTCTTACAACTTGTTTTTAGGACAACCGATATGCGCGCCGACAATAAGTATGAAAGGATAGGACCCATCAACACAAATAATTCCTTACTTTCCCCTTGTGAATCATCTGCCCAAATCCAGAGTTTTTGATTTAAAGACCTACGATAAGTACACAACACATTCTATCAACGAGCAAGAAGGAAACGGACATCTGATTTCTGAACACTAAACCAGCTTCTTACCCGCACCAATTTCGCACAGCCAATCCAATTTTAGAATAAGATTCACCGGCTTTTCAAGCTTGTTTTTTCTAGAGAAAAAGAGATAGCCCTCCGTATAGGGATTCAGGCTTTCCAATTCCATTTTTCCATGATAATTGGGTTGCGATTCTGCTAGTTGTACCATTTTATCAGGGCTCAAACCTCGGGTGGCCAAAACGCCCAAAAGTTTTTCCCGGTTGGCTAAGGTGATGTTGCACGCTGTAAACCTGTCCTTGTCATCCGCATAAATTCCTGTGATCAGGGAATAGAAATCTGTTTTTTTGTTTGCGTCCAAAAACCAACCTGTTTTCTGCTCCCCGCCCTTTTCGTAGAAAAGTTCAAAAGCAAAAGTGGGGAGGTTCTCGTTGAGGTAATCCAATTGTGCCTTTTCATCAATATGATAAATGGCAGCAGTTTGTTTGTGGGTGAGAACCAAATCAACGCCCTTTAACTGTGCTTTGATATCTGAAACACCCTTAAAGGAATATTGCTTAAGGTGCTTTTTGTATTGCGGGTCCAAAAATTGGGACAACAAACGCTCTTTGGACAGGTCGGAAATAAAACTACTCTTCAAACTCCTGGATTTTCCGGAATAGGGCTGCGCCAATTTCTTTGACCACACCCACCACCAAAGCATTGCCCATGAAAAAGGCTCGTTTGGCATCGGAGATGCCCGTTAGTTGGGTGTGATTGTCCGGAAACATGTTCAACCGTTCCAATTCAACTGGGGAGAGTCTGCGCAATCCCTTGGGTGTTTGCACCACATGTTTAAACCTGGATGGAGACTTGCCGCCCTCTCCGGTGATAATAGTTCTGGAAGGTTGATCAAGGGCATCTGGGAACACCATACCGCCCTCGCTATAATTGTATTCAAAACCTGCTTTGGTTCTTCTAATCTCTTTTTTGGCGCCCTTGAGGTATTCCCATTTGGGCAGGTCGTCCTGGGGAATAAAAAGAAGTTCATCGGCACTGCCGTTTTCCAAGACATCGGCCAATACGGTCCCGGTTTCACCATAAACAGGAAGCGTCTTTTGCGTCGTGACTTTCCCATCTAAGCAAAGTCCAGAATTTAAAAAAGGGGAGAGCCCTCCGTTCAGATTAAAGCTTTCTGATAATTGGACCAAATCTTTGTTGAGATTGAAAGTGGTTGCCGAGAGAGAAACTTTTTTATGGGGAAATGAAGTGGAAAGCACGCCATCCTCTTCAATCCATGTTGAGGAGGATGATTTTTTAAGGTGTTGATATAACGCAGTGGATTTGTGGTAACCCAGAAAAAAAACGCGCCTTCGGCGCTGGGGCATCCCATAATCTGCCGCGTTGATTACTCGCCATTCCACGGCATAACCCAGTTCATTGAGACTGCTCAGCATCACGGCAAAATCACGACCACGTTGTGCAGAGGGCGATTTCAGCATGCGGTCCACATTCTCAAAAAACAGGTATTTAGGCTTGTCTTTTTTCTCGGAAAGGATACGATGGATGGACCACCACAGCACGCCCTTTTTACCCAGCAGACCTTTGGAGTTTTTCAATGAAGTGGCCACGGAATAGTCCTGGCAAGGGAATCCGCCCACTAAAATATCATGATCCGGGATTTGGGCGGTAGGTACTTCCTCAATGTTTTGATTGGAATGGTTTTTAGGTCCAAAACGGGCTTCGTAAACCAAAGAGGCATGTTGCATTTTGGTGGAAGGCTCCCATTGGTTGCTCCAGACCACTTTGTAGTTTCCGCTGGCCTCCAATCCTAACCTGAATCCACCCACACCGGCAAAAAGCTCACATACCCTCAGTTGTTGCATACCCAAAAATAGGATTTGTGGTTTGGGCAGACAAGCGATGAAAGTTTATTTTAAGAGCGAAATATATTGCCTCCATGGCCCCACACTGTCCGCATAATGTTTTACCATCACACGGCTTACCTGGTTCAGGTGTGCTAGATCATGAATGGTCCAAGTGGCAAGTAATTGCGCTAAGGTAACCGCTCCTAGTTCTGGATGATTGCCCTTTTTGGGCAGATCTTCTTGGGATAAGGACCAAGATTTTAAAGTTTGAACCGAAGATTCCCGTAGTTGGGTGAACTCATCTAGAAGCTGTTCCATGGACTTCCCCGTGGAAAGTTCTTTTTGGGCAAATCGGTCAAACGGCTCAAAGGTCTTGTCTGGGCCATCACCTAAAATGATTTTCGCCCTTGGAATCCAATCCGTGTTTTCCCCATGGATCAGATGGCCCAAAATATCATAGGCACTCCAGGTTTGCGGACCTTCGTTTACCGTGATCCAATCCTCCCCAAGATTATAAAAAAGTGCTTTTAATACTGAAGGGGTACGTTCTAAAATTTGGATGGATTTCTCTAAGTTGAAATTTGTGCTATGCATGGGCTACTGCTGTTATTGCTTTACGAAATGACGCTACTGATCTGGAAATATCCGCTGCCGTAGTGGCCCAGGAACAGATACTGATTCTAATGGTCTTTTTGTTGTCCCATGCTGATCCGCCCACCCAACATTCACGCTGATCCTGAATATGGGCCATGACCTTTTCGGTAATTTCATCCGTATCACAACGCACCAAAACCTGATTGAAAACGACCTCGTTCAGTACATGAAAACCCGCTATCTGCTCTAATTCCTCTTTAAATTGAACGGCTCTGTGGTGCATGGTTTCCACTAATTGGTCCACTCCGTCCTTGCCCAAATAATGTAGTGCAGCCCAAAGCTCAATGATTCTGGAGCGACGCGACATTTCCGGGGTGTAGAACATACCATCCCGTTGGGGACTGGTAATGATATAGCTTCCCGTCATATGTAGGGCAGATTTTAATGCTTCTGGATTTTTACAGAGCACGATACCACTATCGTATGGTGTATTTAATGTTTTATGGGCATCAACGGCCCAAGAATCAGCATGTTCCATCCCTTTGGTGAGGTGCGATAGATTGGTGGTGGCCTGTGCCCAAAGCCCAAAGGCACCATCAATATGAATCCAGGCACCTTTTTCCTGCGCAGACTTACAGATAGCATTAAAGTCGTCAAAAGAGCCGGTGTTTACGTTTCCGGCCTGAAGAATTAAAATGGAGGTTTCATCCAATTCCGGAATTTCCGAGGCAATGACCCTACCTTGATCATCGGTGGGCACCCATTCGATATGGTCTACCCCAAACCCAAGCAGGGAAATGGCTTTGAGGATGGTAGAATGGCATTGTCTGCCTGAAACCACCCGAAGACGGGGGCTTCCGTTCAGTCCTTGTTCATTCACATTCCATCCGAGTTTGGACAATTGATGAAATCGTGCCGCGGCAAGACCGCAAAAATTGGCAAGGGAAGTACCACTTACAAATCCGGCAACCGTAGTCTCGGGTAACTTGAATAATTTCCGCAGCCAGTCCTCTACAATGGTTTCCAATTTGCTTCCAATAGGGGAGGTTATGTGCATGGCGGGCGCTTGGTCCCAGACCGTGGACAAGGATTTTGAAGCCAGAGTAATGGGCAGGGCACTTCCGGTAACAAATCCAAAATACCGACTACCCGAAGTGGCTACCGTTGCCGGACCGCCATAGGTATTCAATCGGTCCAAAGTACTTTCAGGGTCACCGGTTTCCTGAGGTAAATCTTCATCAAAGTGAACTAAATTCTCTAAGGCACTTTCTGATGGATATACATTCCTGTCAAAGACCTGCTTCACATAGGAAAGGGCGTAATTATGGGCCAGTTTTAGACCCTTTTGCGATTCCAATTCCTGGAACATCTTCTGTTGAAGGCCTGTCATATTCATATATGGGTAATTGTCGATTTAATAAACCAAAAAAATTACAGCTCTTTATGAATCTCCTTTAAAAATGCCGCAATTTGTTCTTCATTTCTTTTGAAATAAGTCCATTTTCCTATTCGGGTAGGGGTAATGAGCCCTACATTTTGAAGTTGGGAGAGGTAATTGGAAATGGTGGACTGGGAAAGTCCTGATTTCTCATAGATAAACTGTCCACAGACCCCAAAATCAAAATGCCCCAGTTCTTTATGGGGAGGAAATTCTTTTTCTGGATTTTTCAGCCATTTAAGGATATCCATCCGGGTTTTGTTGGACAGTACCTTGTTCACTTCGATAACATTCATAAGGCCAATATACACCAAATATCGAAATATGTCGATATCAAAACCATAATTATAACAAACCTTTATAAGAATTTAGAGGGCTTGGAGTGGTCTATTCATTCTTCCAATCGCGGCTGAACGGCCCCCTTTTTAATGACGGTGTTGATGTCCAAACTATTGCTAATGGTTTCCAATGGATTTTTATTGAGCAACACCATATTTGCAATTTTCCCAGATTCTATGGAACCCAAACTGTCTTGTGCGTTCATCATTTTGGCGGCATTTAAGGTCCCCATTTTAATAATCTCCAGCGGCTCCATGCCCCCCAGTTCAAGAAGCTGCATTTCTTCGTGAAGACTATGCCCATAAAAATTAAAGTCATTGCCCGCATCTGTTCCCAGAACCATGGTGATACCAAACTCGCTCAAAAATTTGACATCCTGCACTTGGGGAACCATAAAGGCACTGAGGCTGTTTTCGGTTAAACCATATTCCTCCATTAACACTGAAACATACATGTTACCGAGTTTAACGCGTATCGGTGTTAACTCATATACTGCATTTTTATAGGCCTGGAGCATGGTTTCAGCTTCAAACCATTCAGGGTTTATGGGATAAAGAAAAGACTTGTCTATCACCAAGGTGGTAACCCAATATGGATTTCTTTTTTTGAACTGCTCCAAAAGCTCCATTTGATTCTCATCCTGTGGGTCAATATTTACTCCTGTAAAATGAACCAGATTTTGCACTCCGCCCTTAATGGCCATCTCCAGCTCTATATTGTCGCTGACATGGGCAAAGACTTCCATTCCATGTTTGGAGGCCTCTTTGGCGACCTTGTTTATGAATTCTTGCGGGATACGTTCCACAAAAGGCGGGGCGGGGCCATCTTCAACGGTCAGTTTAATGCCCTGAATGGGATATTTTGTTACCTGCTTCACCAATTTTTCAATCTGCAGGGTGTCCTTTAGGTAGAAAATAGTTTCGCCATCTCTCCAATCCGGGGAAGGATATGTTTTGGATGGATGACGTCCTTCCATCGAGAAATGTTGACTCGTATGGAACACATAGGGAGCTGGAATGCTGTCTTGATTTCCCCTGTCGCGCATGGCCTTATAATACTGATTGGTGCAGCCCCCGCCTCCAGGAACAAAGATGGAGGTTACCCCGTAATGCATCAGCCTTGGAAAATCCGTTTCAAAATCTTTGGTGTGCACATGGCAATCGAATAAGCCGGGGATAAGGTACTTTCCCGAGCCATCGATATAGGTTGTGCTTTCGCCGGACAAGGAACTATCAATGGCGCTAATCACCCCATTTTTTACACCGACAGATACGTTTTGAGCAGGTCTTCCCGTCCCATCTATGAGATTTACGTCAGAAATTACCAAATCGAACGAATCTGATGGTTTGGGATTACAGGTAAACAGAAATGGGACCACAAGCAACCATAGAAAACGTTTCATATGTACTAGTTTTGGGCTAAGGTCATTAATAGTTTTATTCGATTAAATTCAAATGCTCATCATAGAGCCCAAAGAGCAAGCTATTGCCCTTTCCGTCCACCTTGATCCCGCCGTACTTGGCGTTTTCATATTTTTCTGCTTGACCTTCCTGAAAAAAATAGGATTCAGCACCGATGTTGATGCTGTTCCATCTGGCCTTTGTATATCGGATTGGATATTCAGATTCACTTAGTGGGTCCAGACTTTCTTGCAGGCGGAACGCATCCACCGTTCCGTTTTGGCGAAGTTTTAGGATACAAAACCCATTTTTGGAAATGCTATCAAAATCCACATCCCTGGAAATGGCATAGCTCAATCGCATATAGTCTCCTTGGATTAGGGAACGGGGATCAACAGGCGCCAGTTGTAGCAGGACCAGCTTTCCGCCACTTAGGATTTCTTCTTTTTGAAAGACGGAGCGAGCAAAAAGAGCTACAACCAAAACCAAATTCACCAAGACCACTATTTTTTGGAGGGTATTCATGGGTTGGATTTTTTTGAGATGAAGAGGTAGAATAACAAAAAGGCGACTCCAGAACAAAACAGGATAATGGACTTGGTCAGCAGGGTGAAGTTCAAATCATAATAGTACTGCGACACAAAGTAGACCAAGGCGATGATTCCAGCGACCATTCCTGTTTTATAGTTCACCCTAAAACCCAACAACAGGATTAGAATGGCACCAGCAATGGAAGGGGCCAAAATAGTAGGGAATAAAACGGCTACGCTTAAGGCATAAATGAGCACTTTAGTGCGTGTTTGTGTAATTCCCAAAACACCAATAATATCGTACACCAAGTATAGAATGCAAAGGGCTATGGGTAAGGATGATAACCAAATGTAGTCATGTGCTTCCGGGACCAAATCACGCTTTCCCAATGCAATAAGCCCCATTAAAAGGGATATGATTAGACCGATTCGGATGGGACCGTATAATTTGGCCAACTTCTTATTAACGGCTAGAAACCACCCCTCTCCCAAAAAACAGCTCGCGAGGGCCAGGGTATAGACAAAGACATAGGCATGTAGAAGATTATAAGAGTCATTGGAAAAAATGAGCACCATAACACCAACGGCGATGGTTACAACCGAGAGGAAGGACAACATATAGGTTTGGGCAATCAGCAAGCTGATGATGGCGATGCCAATAACGACTAGCGTAATAACATCTTCGTCCATGCTCATATCGGCCATACCAAAGATGATCAGGGCAAGCCCAATACCGTATACGGAAATACTAAATGTATCAATGATAATACGGTCAAAAAATTTGTTCAGCGCAATTGCTCCTGCTAAAAACAATATTCCCATAACCAGCATTGCGCTTGCGGAATCGTAGATTCCCAAGACAAACAAAAACCCTAAAAAAGCCAAAGCGGCCATAAACCCACCAAATACAGACAACACCTTAATGGCAATATTGGATTTTTCCTTGTTCTTATTTTCAAAGGCTTCTTCAATGGCTTTTATGTCATAAGCAAATGTTTGCCCTTCCTCCTTGTTGATATGTTCCAAAATGGAACTGAACTGCTTCATGGATTCCATTTTTTATGCAGTTTTATCAAAGCCCAGATGACCAAGGTTATGGCGGTTATGATGTACAAGCTGATGAGGAGAAACATTCCCGCATCATCTGAAAGGCGGATGAGATAGGCCGATGAGATAACAATAAGACTAAAGGCTATTATGGAAAGATAGAAGGGACTTTTATGGCTTAAACCATACCATATTCCAGCAGCATAGACCAGCAGGGTGGTCATGGTTAATAGGTAATAAGAACTGTCCACAGCATCAAAAATACCAGTTACATTTCCCAGAGTAGAACAGGTAATGGCCGCAAGGGCCAATAGATGTGTAAACCAAGTAGGAAGATACAGGGATTCGCGCCACTTACCTACCAATATGAAGACCACTAAAATTATGGTGTTGATCCAAAATAAAAGTGTAAACAAAAACACCTCTGACCATCTATGAGCCACCTGTTCCGAATAGAGCACTATGGTAACGTTGACAAGGGTTACAAAAACCGTCCATAAAGGCGCGAAATGAACAATGACCACCCACAAAGCAATAAAGAAGGTCCAATTTAGAAATAGCTCGTAGGCATTGGCGCCGGTTTGGTATACCTGTCCAAATACGGCCAATAATACCCCAACCAGTATGGAGGCGGCGGTGACCAACATTTTTTTAAGTGGAGGCTTGGTCTCTGTTAATAGCGCTCCCAGAACACAAGCTATGGTCAAGAAACCAATTATGCCAAGCTTTACAAATTTGTGGAGGTCATCCCAATTGTATGCGAAAAAGAAAATGACGCCGGCCACTGCGAATGAAATACCCAGCCCCAAAAACAACCACTTAAGGAATTGATGCCAATCCTTAGCTTTATGATACACATGGTCTTCCAAAGCTTTTGAAACGCCTTTGTTTGACCAATTACTATGCTTGGCAATAATTTGGATGTCTTCGCGTCCTATTTTTTGCATTGGACTTGATTAGGTCTCTAGAAATATAGCAAAAAGCAGCCAGTTCTTGGGCGGCTATTTTATAGTTAGACGCTAAGCGCTTACCAATTGCAGTTTTTCCTCAATTTGGGATAGGACGTTTTGCCAGAATAATCAATGTGGCCAAATAGACCAACACAATGGCAAATGGAATTACTACAAACCGAAGTTCTGGAAACGCATACCAAAGCACAAGGACCACAAGGGTCCGGGTTATGGCATGGAACAGACCCACCCAGTGTTTGATGATCCAAGAAAAAGGAATCCACATACCGCCAAGTAAAATTCCAACCGTTAAGGGGAGTGAGGTATAATCCACGAGAAAAAATGGGATGGCAATGGCGTACACCAAGACTGCTTGGCCTACCGTATAGAAAAAGAGGGCGTCGAATTCATTTTTAAGCTTGTTCTTGGCCAGAAAATGCTCTCCGGTAAATCGGGAAATGAACATGGCGAGGTACACAATGCTTCCGGTACCAATAAAAAGTACCCACACCGTGGTTCTAACGGGTAAAACCAAACCAGCAATTCCAACCAAGGCCCAAATTAGTAGTCCGGCCAAAGGCGTTGCTTGAAACTTTTGTTTTGAAAATAAAATGCGTTGTTCTTCTAAAGGACTTTTTTCTGATGTCATTTGATTTAATTTATTGTGGGGTGTTGAAACTAAGCAATGACCCATAAGCCTTAAAACCCATTTTGGTATAAATGCGCTCTCCCATTTTTGAAGCCACCAAATACACCTTCGTGGTTTTCGATTTGCTTGCTATAGAGATAAGGTGTTGGGTCATTATTTTGCCCAATCCCAATCCTCTATGGGCTTCGGGGACACCGATCATATGGATTCCAGCGGTTCCATCGGAATCAAAGTAAACGATTCCGCAACTAGCAAAAAAGTCATCGTACTTGCCCAAATATAAGCGAAACCTATTGTTATTTAGCAATGGTCCTATGGTGCCATCAAGAATAGTATAGCCAAATGCCTTGGAAGCGACATCGGCAAATTCTTGCGTGTGCTGGGAATTTGTGACCGCAATGATTTCATTTTGAACCTCTTGAAAGGAGATTTCGGGCACTTCTAAGCTCATTGCCGTGACTATTGATGTCTGCTGGAAGCCCTGACGGATTAACTTTTTGGATAGTATAGGGCTGTCCAGGATAGCGAGGGAATTTGGCAAAATCCCTTGCTTTGTATCTCG
>JBCCUY010000082.1:0-11613 GCA_039196145.1 Bacteroidota bacterium | reverse complement strand
CTACTTTTTATGCGCCAATGCCGAAACCTGAAGCTCCAAGCGTTTGAGTTCCCTAAGTAGGTCATTTTTATCCATTTGCATCCAAACAAATAATTTGATCATGCTCATACTGGCCAAGCAAGCGGTAATGCCCACACCCCATTTTATAAGCGCATTGGTCGCCTCCGTATCCAAAAATTGGACCACGCAATAAATCAACAGACCAAAGATGACCAGATTTACCAGGTTCATGATAATGGCCAACCAAGCAGTCTTTCCCTTAAAGACACCCCCCAGTTTTTCAAGTATATTCTGCTCGCCCAGTTCGTCGTAGAATTTTGCTTCCTCCTGAGATAAAGCCTCTTTTATTAACTTATCTATTTCTTCCATCTCTTTTTTCATTGCTTTTGTTTTAAAATGATTTTTTTCAATTTTTCCCTTGCATGGAACAAGCGTGATTTTGTGGTTCCCACTGATATTTCCATGATATTGGCTATTTCCTTGAGCGAATATTCTTGGGTATAGAACAGTCTAAGTACTGTTTGTTGGTTTTCAGGAAGTCCTTTAATGGCTTCCAACAGCCTTTGCAACCTAAGATTCTTTCCCTCTAAAGTATCTTGGAGGTTAAACTCCCTTTCGTAGGTTTCCAGATGCTTCTTGTTTCGTTTAACCTTGTTTAAGTAATCCAAGGCTCTTCGAGTCACAATTCTGGTGGCCCAACTGCTAAAGCTATCCGGGTCCCTCAATGTTCCCAGTTTTTTGATGATCACTCCCCACGAATCCTGAACAATGTCCTGTGAGGCATCCACATCCAAGGTATAGCGATAGGCATGGTGGCATAAGCGCTTATGATGGCGTTTTACCAGAAGGGCAAGCGATTTTTTGTTACCCGATTGGTATTCCAAAACCATCAATCCATCAAATACGTATCCTGTTCTTTTCATACGAATATCTACTACAAGGACGAACAACTATCGGAAAGGTTCAAAAATGGATGGTTTTTCCATGTACATTTTCACAAGTTACTTGTTCTTTATGGAAACCGATGATTACTTTTACGCCATGCGTAGAAAGAATAGGCGACAAACGTTTGAACATGTTGAAGTAGTTGATGCCGGGGCAAAAGGAAAAGCTGTAGGCAAGGCACCCGACGGAAGAGTGATTTTCCTCTCCAATGCTGTCCCAGGTGACGTTGTGGATGTATTGACCACAAAAAAAAGAAAGGCCTATTTTGAAGGGAAGGCAACCAAGTTCCATACGCTTTCCGATAAAAGAATCGAACCAAAATGCCAGCATTTTGGAGTCTGCGGGGGGTGTAAATGGCAACATATGGGGTATGAACACCAACTCTATTTTAAACAAAAGGAAGTGGAGAATAACTTACGACGAATAGGCGATCTTGAGCTGCCACCGGTCATTCCAATTCTGGGTTCTCAAAAACAATATTTCTACCGAAACAAAATGGAATTTTCCTTTTCCAGCAGCCGATGGCTGACCGAAGAGGAAATCAATTCCGAAGAAGAAATTGTGGACCGAAACGCCCTTGGGTTTCATATTCCAGGAATGTGGGACAAGATTTTGGATGTTGAACAATGCCATCTTCAGGAAGACCCGTCGAATGCTATCCGTAAAGAAATAAAAAGTTTCGCTGTCAAAAATGGACTTTCTTTTTACAACCCAAGACAACAAGAAGGTCTTTTACGCACCCTGATGCTCCGAACCGTATCTACTGGTGAAATTATGGTCTTGCTGCAATTTTTTGAAGACACCAAGGATCAAAGGGAGCTTTTGTTAAGTCATATCCAACAAAGTTTTCCGGAAATCACTTCCTTGTTATATGTAGTTAACCAGAAATCGAATGACACCATTTACGACCAAGAAGTGATATGTTTTTCTGGACGCGATCATATTTTTGAGGAAATGGAGGGATTGCAGTTTAAGATAAATGCCAAATCTTTCTATCAGACGAATTCAAATCAAGCGTACGAACTTTATAAAATCACCCGGAATTTTGCAGGGTTGACCGGAAATGAACTGGTGTACGACCTATACACGGGTACTGGAACCATTGCCCAGTTTATTGCCAAGGGCGCAAAAAAAGTAATTGGGGTAGAATCGGTCCCTGAGGCCATCTCCGATGCCAAGTCCAATGCTAAACATAATAATATTTCCAATGTGCAGTTTTATGTGGGGGATATGAAAAATGTGTTCAACGAGGATTTCATAACCCAACATGGGCATCCAGATGTGGTGATCACAGACCCCCCGAGGGATGGAATGCACAAATTGGTAGTGGAACAGCTCTTACAGGCCGCACCGGATAAAATTGTTTATGTGAGCTGCAACAGTGCCACTCAGGCCAGGGATTTGGCGCTCATGAAAGAAGCTTATAGGATTGCAAAAGTGCAACCCGTGGACATGTTTCCACAGACCTTCCATGTTGAAAATGTTGTACTTTTGGAAAGACGGGTATAATTTTTGATAATGTCTGTTTTTAATTTCTAATGAAGAAAATACTCCCCAGCTTACTTATTGCCTTCTTATTGATCCATTTTGCCTCGTGCGAAAAAGATGATATCTGCGTTGATGGTGATACCCCTTTAATCGTTGTGGGTTTCTATGATATAGAGGATACCACTGTATTTAAGGATGTGCCTTCAATCCGAATAAGGGCCATTGACAATGATCAAATTCTGTCGGATTCCGATGCCTTTAGATTTAGTGATCGAACAAATTCTCCGGATTCACTATCCATCCCGTTGCAAATTTCCACAGGAAGTACACAGTTTGAGTTTATCTCGGACTCTGCAGATGATGAGGATACGGGAGAAGAAACCGGAAACATTGACCAATTGACGGTAAATTACTCTATAAGGGAAGAGTTTGTATCCAGGGCTTGTGGTTTTGTGGCCCAATTCGATGACCTCACCATCACCTTACCGGAAAGTGCCGAAAATTGGATTCAAGATATTAATGTGGTCCAGCAAACTGTAGAAAACTCCAACAATATCCATGTCAAAATATTTCATTAGCCTTTTAATTTTTTCCATTGGATTTTCGGCAATTGGCCAGGATGAACCTATTGACCTGCAGCCTAAGGATACCGTGGAATATAAGCAGGAGTATGGTCTTCGCGTGGGTATTGATTTAAACAGACCACTATTCACCTTTCTGGATGAGGACTATACCGGTTTCGAAATTGTAGGTGATTATAGATTGACCCAAAAACTTTATATAGCCGGAGAATTGGGGAACGAGGAAAAAACGCAGACCGAAGATCTGGGAGGTACACCTTTATACAACTATACCACTTCGGGCAGTTATCTGAAACTGGGCGTTGACATGAACACGTATGAAAATTGGTTTGGTATGAACAACGCCATTACCATTGGCGGAAGGTATTCCTACGCCACGTTTAGCCAGACCTTGAACGAGTACAGCATTTACGAAGGGAATCGTTTTTTTAATCCCACAGCACTTTTGCCGGGTGCCCTACCAGGAGAGGAATTTAGCGGATTAAATGCCTCCTGGCTTGAATTTGTTGTGGGACTTAAGGCCGAGCTCTTTGCCAATATTTATATTGGAATGAGTGCAAGGTTGGGATTCTTGATAACGAATTCGGAAGCGGAACGCTTTCCCAACCTGTGGATACCTGGGTTTAATAGAATTACCGATGGTAGTAATTTTGGGGTTAGCTACAATTACACCATCTCTTATTTGATACCTTTTTATAAAAAGTCAAAAAAGAAAAAAGAAGTTCCCGCTGAATCGCAATAAGTTTACCGCAATGAAAAATTCCCAGATCAATTACGTTGAGTTCAAGGCCAAGGATTTGGAGCAGACCAAGCAGTTCTACCAAAAGATATTTGGCTGGACTTTTACGGATTATGGTCCAACTTATATCGCCTTTGACAACAGTGGCCTAGAAGGCGGGTTTGAACAGGCAGATAACCCTGTGGTCAATGGGGCATTGGTGGTACTATACCATGAAAACCTTTCCCATATCCAACAGCAAATTGAAGACGCAGGTGGAAAAATCTCCAAGCCCATTTTTTCGTTCCCTGGTGGAAGTCGCTTTCATTTTAAGGATCCTTCTGGAAATGAGCTGGCCGTTTGGTCGGATAAGTAAAAATGTAATCTAGCTTATAATCCGTCAATTATGATCATTAGGGTATTTACCGCAGAAGTTCCCCTTGAACTTCACGCCGAGTTTGAAGAGAAGTTCAAGGCCATATCGGTCCCTTTAGTCAATGGTCAAGATGGTCTATTGGCTTTGGAAATTGCCAGCCCTACCCAATGGAACCCAAAGACGTATTTAATGATATCAAAGTGGGCAACAAAGGAGGATATCATCAACTTTGCAGGTCAAAACTGGAATGAGGCTCACATTCCAAAGGGGATGGAAAAATATATCGAGGCTTGTTCCATTGCTCACTTTGCAGACATTCCCATATAAAAAAAGGAGCCAAATTGACTCCTTTTCAAGTTAGGATAGTATCGCTTAAGTTTAAGCTACTTTCTTAAGGGCCTTTTTGGCCTTTGATGCTTTTTTAACGGCTTTCTTAACCTCTATTTTCTGGGCTTTGGCCAATTCAGACGCTTTTTTAATTGCCTTTTTCTTCACCTTTTCTTTCTTATATGCCTTTACCAACTTAAGTGCTTTCTTAGCCTTTTTCTTTTGCTTGGATACCTCTTTATTGGCCTTTTTCAGTTGTTTTTTAAGCTTGCTTTTTTTAGACATATTCGCTGTATTGAGTTTCAGCAAAGTTAACTAAAATTGAATTTAATGTAAATAAATTGTAAACTATTTAGATTTATTCTTGTTCTTTTTAGTGCCGGCATACATCTCGTATTTAACAAGCCTCGATTCCAGTTTGGCGTTATATGCTTTGATTTTTCGGGAAGGACGTAAACCCACATGTTTTAAAGCTTCCATATTGGAACTGATCATCCAAACCTCTGTGCCAGAATATTCTTGTTTAAGTGTATCTCCTATACGTCCGTAAAAATCTTCAGCTGCTATAGGTAGACGCTCCCCGTATGGTGGGTTAAACACCATATGCAACTTTTCATCAATAGGTTTTTCCGTCCTAAAAAAGTCTTTTCTTTCTATACCAATATATTCGGTTAGATTTGCATTATCAACATTTTCCTGTGCCTTTCTCACAGCTGACGGGGCTTTATCGTAACCATAAATACGATAATGAAATTCCCTGGTCTTGTTCAAACTGGCTTCCACTATTTTTTGATGCAACTCTGCATCGTAGTCTTTCCAATTCATAAAAGCGTATCGCTCTCTGTTGATATTTACTGGAATATTACATGCTATCATCGCAGCCTCAATTAAAAAGGTTCCACTACCGCACATGGGATCCAAAAAGTCGGTCTGCCCATCCCATCCACTATGCATTAGTAATCCGGCTGCCAACACCTCATTTATGGGGGCAATATTCGTCGAAATTCTATACCCCCTCTGGTGAAGGGAGCTCCCAGAACTATCCAAGGAAATGGTGCAGTTATTTTTGTAGAGATGAATATTAATGCGAATATCCGGGTCATGGGAATCCACGTTCGGTCGGCTTCGGGTTACTGCCCTAAACTTGTCTACAATGGCATCCTTGGCCCGTTGCGAAACAAACATGGAATTTCTAAAGACATCGGAATTCATGGTGGTATCTATGGCAAAGGTCTTGCCATCATCAAATAGTTGTGGCCAATCCATTTCCAACACATTTCGATACAATTCCTTTTCATGGTGCACCTTAAATCTGGCCAAGGGTTTCATGACTTTCAAGGCCGTTCGCAAACAGAGATTGGCCTTATACATGAAGCCGGTATCACCTTCAAATGTTACATTTCGCACTCCTTCCTCCACCCTTCCGGCCCCAAGATTCCTAAGTTCTTTGGCCAAAAGAGGTTCAAAGCCATATAGGGTCTTGGCCAACATTCTGAAATTTCCCGCCATTGTCCGTGAATATCTTTCGGTAAAAATAGGCTATTTTTGCGCCTTCAACCTAGCCTATGGATTTTCCCGTGTTGTTGACTTATTTGCTTCCCATTCTGGCCGTTTGGGGAGGATTTGCCTTTGCCTGGTTTACCCAACCCAAGGACAAAAAAAAAGTACATTTACTGTTGGCCTTTAGCGGGGCATTTTTGTTGGCGTTAATTTTCTTTGAGTTGCTGCCCCATGTTTATGAGCATAATAACCCACGTATGGTGGCAGTACTCATTTTGTCCGGTGTTCTGTTGCAGATTTTTCTAGAATTCTTTTCAAAAGGAGCGGAACACGGCCACATGCACCTGAACCTTGAGGAGAATCGTTTCCCATTGTTATTGTTCTTGAGCTTATCGGTTCATGCGCTTGTGGAAGGAGTACCCATTCATGACAGCCAACCTATCCTTTATGGTATTGTCATTCATAAAATCCCCGTGGCAATTGTCTTGGGTATCTTCCTATTGAATTCCAGGATGAAAAAGGCAACTGCCCTACTCTTCATGGGTGCTTTTTCACTAATGACCCCAATAGGGAGTTATTTGGCACACCATTCCTCATGGATAGAGGACCGGGGCTATTTGGTGACTTCTCTGGCCATTGGGGTTTTCCTCCACATTTCTACCATTATCCTATTTGAAAGCTCCCAGGGACACTCCTTTAACCTAAGGAAATTGGTCGTTATTGTTTTGGGTATTGGACTGGCTTACTATCTGTAAAACTTAACTTTTCCTATAGGGTTTAAACAATCCGTCAATCCAAAGGGGGCGTTCATCAATTCATATGGGGCACACATCAATTGGCGATCCGATAGATGAGGAATCCAATCTACTTTGGCACCTTAACCTTAAAACATTAGTAAATGAGAACGCAAAAATTAGCCCTTTGTGCGATAATCACAACTTGGGCTTTGGTACTATTTAGCTGTGGAAAGGATGATTCCCCAAAAGATAATCCGGATGATGGTCCTACGGAAACTTTTTACAACATTACACAAGCCTCCATTGATGATGATGCGTATACAGCCCCAGAGGATTTGGTATTTCTGTATTCAATAGATAATGGTGAAACATACGACGAAGAAAAACCAGAAGACCTTTCCAAAGGCGATGAGCTTTGGGTGAAACTAAATAATGGCAGTGATGATATTACTGAAGAGGACTTTAATTTTGATTGGTCTGATTCCTCCATTGCCGCTGCGGACACCGAAAGTGACCTGGCCAAGTTTGTAGTAAAAGAAGCCGATTTGACTATCTCGGTTACAGTGACGGATAAGTTGGAACTGTTGGTCTCAAATCGTGATACTGGACAATTTTATATTTTGGATTTAAGCGATGGAGGGTTGGCGCCCGCTTTCACTTTTATGAATAATGAAGAACCCCTTACTAGAGTAAGAAGTGCGGTTTATAACTTCAACGATGAATCAATTTATCTTTCAACCATTTCATTTGGTTCAATTCGCTCTAAGCTTTATTCAACAAATCTCAAAGACCTAAAAGCAAATGTGATTAATTCAAATGTGGATGAAAACGATTCAGAGATTTGGCAGGTGATTTCTGACTTAATCATTACGCCTGAAAATTTGATTATGGCAACCCTGGAAATAGATAATCCCTCAGACACAGCACTTGCAAGTTTTGATACTGCAGGCTCCCAAACTGAATCCATCAGTTTTATGGGAGACGAAATTCCGTGTTGTGGTATGGGTTTAATCTATGGTGGGGATGAACAAGAACTCCTGGTTGGGAGGGGAATCTCCGATCCGGTAAAAATCTTTAAGACGAATTCAGAATTGACGGAGTTGGAAGCAGTAGAATTGACCATGGATGGCTTTCCTGACTCCAATGCTATAGACTATGAAATATGGAACTTGGTCAAAGACAATTCTGGAATCATTTATGCTTTAGTCCTTCAAGAAAGTCCATTTTTTAATACCCATATTGCCGCAGTGGACATGGAAAACAAAACTTTAAAACATGTGGCCCAAATTGGAACCGGACAAGATGAACTCTATAGCGGACTGATTTATCTGCCAGCTTATGCATTTTAAAGCGGGGAAAAATCGCACTAATCTAGCAGGGAAGGGATTTGGATTCTTTTCCCTTTTTCGTTTAAAACTTGGTCAGTCCAAAAGACCTAATACCAAAAACCAATGACTTACAGCGCCACCCAACACAAAAAAATGCCATATCAAATGGTTATAGGGAATCTTCTTTGTGGCATAAAATAAAATCCCCAAGGTATAAAATGCTCCTCCCAAAGAGAGGTAAAACAAACCTTGTGGTGATATATTATTGACAAGATACCCCCCGTCCAACACAATAATCCAACCCATAATAGCGTAGAGAACAAGGGAAAAGACTTCAAACTTACCGGTAAAGAAAAGTTTCAAAATAGTTCCAAACAGGGCTATTCCCCATACCAAGTAAAAGAGCAACCAGCCTTTGGAACCAACAAGAACAGTAAGGCTAACCGGAGTGTAGGTCCCAGCAATCAGATAATAAATGCTGATATGGTCCAAAATGCGAAGTTTCTTTTTGAGTTTTGGATTTTGGACGGCATGGTAAATAGTTGAAGCGGAAAATAGCAGTATCAGCGAGATACTGTACACCCAAATACTTTCAAAAAGAAAGGGTTTCCTTCCCAAATCTTGTTGAAGCAAAAAAATCATTCCGCACACAGATAGGATAATACCGAGCGCATGCGAATAGGCATTCCATTTTTCTTCCAGCAATTCAGATTTGGGTTGTGGGGTCAAGAATCTTTATTTATAACGTTTACCATGTTTAATGACCATATCCACATCTTGGAGCAGGCTTATGTAACGCAGCACATCACCTTTAACAGCAATGATATCGGCATATTTGCCAGGTGTAATGGTACCAACTTCATCCGCAACTCCCATCCAAAGGGCAGGCCAATATGTAGCTCCACGGATAGCATACATTGGGTCAATTCCAAATTCGTTCACCCAAACATCCAGTTCGTGCCATGTGGATTGGCTATGGAATTTCATGGGGATTCCACTGTCCGTGCCGATCATTAAAACCACACCGGCATCCAATAATTGATTGATTTTGGTTTCCAAAGTTGGTTTTCTGGATGGCATCAACTGAAAATAGGGAAGTCGGTCCGGATGTTGAATGCTTTTCCTAATATCGGTAATGACCGTATCTGGCAATCCCAAATGCCAGGAATCATCATCTATAAATTCAAGATTGTCCCTGTTGTACTCAAAATTATATAAAACTTCCACGGTAGGGCACCAAAACAATGGGCCTTGACTCATATCAGCTGTACGCTCTTTGATCAACTCCATAACATCATCGGGATATCTGGGAGCAGACGACAAACCGGTATGTTCAAAACAGTCCACACCAACCTCCAATCCCCTTCGAATCTCCTCAGGTCTATGGCTATGCGCCACCACTTTTAAATTGTTCTTATGGGCCTCGTCTACTACCGCCATCACTTCATCCATCGTCATCCGATCATGGTCGATCAACTTAATGACATCCACTCCTGCCTTGGCCAATTTCCTAACCTTCTTTCGGCCATCTTCCGGACTATCCACGCCCCATCTGGAGTTCTCGGTACCTGGATAGGGTTTATGTTGTATAAAAGGCCCCGAAACATAAAGAGTGGCTCCAGGAATTTCACTATTATTCACTGCATCGCGTACAGCAATGCTAGCCTCCAAAGGTGCGCCCAAGTCCCGCGCACTAGTTACTCCCGCCAAAAGCAATTGATGTACGGAAGAGGGCATAATCACATCTTTCCAAAGTGGTTGGTACACTTTGTCCCAGTATCCGTAATCTGAATGACCTGTTAGTTTAGTGTGAACATGCATATCCCATAAACCAGGCAAAACGGACATTCCTTCCGTAGAAATGATTTCGGCTCCTGAAGGTATTTTAATGTTTTCTATGTTTCCTACTTTTACAATTCTTTCGCCCTCAATAAGAATCACGCTGTTTTTAATAGGTTCGTCACCAAATCCGTCAATAAGTGTTCCCCCAACCAGAGCTTTCACTTGGTTTTCTTGGGAAATTGCTACAAAGGAGACCAACAATAGCACTTGAAAAAGAAATCGTTTCATCCTGTTTGAGTTTTTTATGAAATGAAAGTATACCGGACCTACTTGTACTGCTTTCCGCGCTTTACTACCATTTTAACATCCTGAAGCAAGCTTATATAGCGGAGTACATCACCATCTACAGCGATAATATCAGCATATTTGCCCGGCGTGATGGTTCCCACATCATCAGCGACGCCCATCCAAAGGGCAGGCCAATAGGTTGCCGCCCGAATAGCATACATGGGATCAATTCCAAATTCATTCACCCAAACATCCAATTCGTTCCAGGTGGATTGGCTATGGAATTTCATTGGTATTCCACTATCTGTACCAATCATTAAAACCACACCGGCATCCAATAACTGATTGATTTTGGTTTTCAAGGTTGGTTTCCTAGATGGTGTTAACTGAAAATAAGGTAGTCGGTCAGGATGTTGAATACTCCTTTTGATATCGGCAATAACACTATCTGGCAATCCTAAATGCCATGAATCATTGTCAAGTTTCTCTCGATTATCACGCACATACGTGTAATTGTATAAGCCTTCAACAGTTGGGCACCAAAATAAAGGTCCCTGGCTCATATCTGCGGTTCGCTCCTTAATCATTTCCATAACATCATCTGGATACTGCGGAGCAGATGACAACCCAGTGTGCTCAAAGCAATCTACTCCTACCTTTAATCCTCGTCTAATCTCTTCGGGTCGATGCCCATGTGCCACTACTTTCAAATTGTTCTTATGGGCTTCGTCAACAACAGTCCGAAGCTCCTCCATGGTCATCTGGTCCTGGTCTATTAATTTGATGACATCCACACCGGCGTTGGCCAATTTTTTAATCTTTCGCTTTCCATCTTCGGGTCCATTAACACCCCACCTAAAGTCTTCAGTTCCAGGGTACGGCTTGTGCTGAATAAAAGGTCCGGATACATATAAGGTCGCTCCAGGAATCTCACCATTGTTGATTCGGTCCCTTACAGAAATGCTTTCCTTTAAGGGAGCGCCCAAATCTCTAGCACTGGTAACCCCAGCCATTAATAGTTGATGGGCCGAGGAAGGCATAATCACGTCTTCAAATAAAGGGGGATAAGTTTTGTCCCAATAAGTGTAATCAGCGTGCCCATTAATCATGGTGTGCACATGCATATCCCACAATCCGGGAAGTACACTCATACCTTCGGTTGAAATTACTTCCGCACCTTGTGGGATCGAAAGGGTTTCCATGGTGCCCACGGCTTTGATTCGTTCACCCTCAATAATAATGACACTGTTTTTAATAGGGTCAGATCCAAACCCATCGATAAGCGTTCCACCGACAAGGGCCTTAAGATTATTTTGTTGGGAAAAAGTAAAGAGGGAGATAAGAAAAATACAGGAGGTCAATTTGTATTTGAGCATTGGTTTTGTTTTTCCTAAAGATAGGGCAAAAAACAAAAAACCCTCCGAAGTCATTCGACTAAGGAGGGTCAAGGAAGGCGGCGACCTACTCTCCCACCTGGTGTGGCAGTACCATCGGCGCAAACGGGCTTAACTTCCCTGTTCGGAATGGAAAGGGGTGGGCCCCG
>JBCCUY010000081.1:0-11686 GCA_039196145.1 Bacteroidota bacterium | reverse complement strand
TTGCAGACCGGTTCTATCCTATGTTTTGATAAAATGGTTGAAAAAGGTGTTGATGCCGGGTATGCTTCAAAATTGATTCAATATGGATGGGAAACCATTACAGAAGGACTAAAGCATGGCGGGGTTACCAATATGATGGATCGCTTGTCGAATCCTGCCAAGATTAAGGCATTCGATTTAGCGGAAGAACTAAAATCTATAATGCGTCCCCTCTTCCAAAAACATCAAGATGATATTATGAGTGGTCATTTCTCCAAAACCATGATGGAAGATTGGGCCAATGGGGATAAAAACCTGTTGACCTGGAGAGCTGCTACAGGAGAAACGTCTTTTGAAAAAACTCCAGCCGGGAATGATGAGATTTCTGAACAAGAGTACTATGACAATGGAGTGCTAATGGTTGCATTGGTAAAGTCCGGAGTGGAATTGGCCTACGAAACCATGACTGAATCTGGAATTATTGGAGAATCTGCCTATTACGAATCTTTGCACGAAACACCTTTGATTGCCAATACCATTGCAAGAAAGAAACTCTTCGAGATGAACCGAGTGATTTCCGATACAGCCGAATATGGATGCTACTTGTTCGATCATGCCTGTAAGCCGCTTTTGGAAGATTTCATGAAAACAGTGGAAACGGATATTATCGGTACCCATTACGGGGATAGCAAGGACAACGGGGTGGACAACATGAAACTTATTGCGGTCAACAAGGCTTTACGAGAGCATCCCGTGGAAATTGTTGGCGCAAGATTGCGTGAGTCCATGACGGCCATGAAGCCTATCGTGTAACTCTCCGAGTAACACTGGAAAAGCTGTTTTTCTATGAAAAACAACCTAAATATAAATCAAGACAAGGGGCATGATTCTAACGTGCCCCTTTACTTTCCAAAGCTGTCTGATATTCAGGAAGCGGCAAAGACTATTGAGCAGGTGGCTTCCGAAACCCCCTTGCAGCAAAGTATTCGATATTCGAAAAAATACAATGCCAACATCCTGCTGAAACGGGAGGATTTGCAGCGTGTGCGTAGTTATAAGATTAGAGGTGCGTTCAACAAAATCAGTTCGCTTTCGGAAGAGGAGCTGAAACATGGTGTTGTTTGCGCCAGTGCGGGCAATCATGCCCAAGGTGTGGCCTTTGCCTGTAATCACTTAGGGGTTGATGGTACTATTTTTATGCCCGTGGTTACCCCAAAACAGAAAATAGACCAGACCAAGATGTTTGGGGGAGATAGGGTCAAGGTGGTTTTGAATGGGGATACCTTTGATGACTCAGATATCGCTGCGAAGAATTTTTGTAAGCTACAGAACAAGACCTTTGTACATCCGTTTGATGACCCTAAGACCATAGAGGGACAGGCTACGGTGGGACTCGAGCTTTTGAATCAAACTAAGGAAACGATTGACTATGTTTTCGTGGCAGTAGGCGGGGGAGGACTCGCCTCAGGATTATGTGCGGTGTTCAGGGCCCTTTCGCCAGAAACCAAAATCATTGGGGTGGAACCGGAAGGCGCCCCTTCTATGAAGGAATCCATTGAAAAAGGGGAGTTGATCCAACTTTCACAAATAGATAAATTTATAGACGGGGCGGCTGTTCAAAAGGTGGGGGAGTATACCTTCCCAATTTGCAGGGACAACCTTTATCGTATGGAAACTGTACCCGAGGGAAAGGTCTGCCAGACAATTTTAGAGCTTTACAACAGGGACGCTATTGTTGTAGAACCCGCTGGAGCACTTACCGTAGCTGCGTTGTATGACTTCAAGGAAGAGCTCCATGGTAAAAATGTAATTTGTATAGTTAGCGGAAGTAATAATGACATCACGCGAACAGCCGAAATCAAGGAAAGGGCGTTGCTTCATGGAAAGCTAAAGCATTACTTTATTATAAGATTTCCACAGCGGCCAGGAGCCTTAAAAGAATTTGTGGCTGACATATTAGGCCCAAATGACGATATCACCCATTTTGAGTATTCGAAAAAATCAAGCAGGGAAAACGCACCGGCTGTGGTAGGAATCGAGTTAAAATCGCCTAAGGATTTGGAGCCCTTAATGGCCCGTATGAAGGCCAAGAATTTTTTTGGGGATTACCTAAATGATAAACCCGATTTGTTCCAGTATCTGGTTTAAAAAAAATGATGCAAACTGCTTTTTGGGTAATCCTGCACACTACATCGTTTGCGTAGATAAAGCTTTGAAAACGTGCGTTTTCCAAACATTTTTATAGTAGATTTGTTTTCATTTTTCGAGTAAAAACCAATAGAAATCAACTTCATAAAGTTCAATAATATGCCGGCAAAATTAGCAATACCAGAGGCACTTGAAATCACCGCTCAAATACATCAGAAAGCATACTTGGTCAATGGTGAATTGCGCGAATGGAATGGTAAGAATACTGATGTTATATCCACTATTTCATCCACTAAAGATTATGCGCATACCATTTTGGGTAGTATCCCGGATATGGGAGAAACGGAGGCCATGGAGGCTCTTGATGCTGCAGTCGGAGCCTATAACCAAGGTCAGGGGGTGTGGCCAACCATGAAGGTTAAAGACCGCATCGAGTGCATGGAGTCTTTTGTAAAAAAGATGGAGGAAAAACGTGAGGAGGTGGTCAAATTATTGATGTGGGAAATAGGAAAGTCCATGCCCGACTCCTATAAAGAGTTTGACCGGACGGTGGAATATATTTATGACACTATTGAGGATTACAAGCAATTGGATCGTAATTCCGCCAAATTCTCCAAACACGATGGGGTATATGCCCATATTCGCAGAGGGCCGATAGGGGTTGTACTATGTTTGGGTCCGTACAACTATCCATTGAACGAAACCTTTGCCTTACTAATTCCCGCTATTATTATGGGGAACACAACGATTTTCAAGCCTGCTAAGCACGGGGTACTGTTGATTACCCCGTTATTGGAAGCCTTCCAAAGCAGTTTTCCGAAAGGGGTGGTGAACATTCTTTTTGGACGTGGCAGAACGGTCGCGGCACCTATAATGAAAACGGGTAAGGTGGATGTCTTGGCGCTTATTGGAAATAGTAAGTCGGCAAATGCACTACAGGACCAGCATCCCAAAAGCAACCGGTTGCGACTTGTGCTTGGATTGGAGGCGAAGAATCCCGCTATTATTCTTCCGGATGCGGATCTAGACCTTACCATAAATGAGTGTATTGCAGGAACTTTGTCGTTTAACGGGCAGCGTTGTACCGCCCTCAAAGTGGTTTATGTGCATGAGGATGTAAAGGATGAATTCTTAAAACGATTTTCTGAGAAAGTTGATGCGCTCAAGTTTGGGAATCCCTGGGATAAGGAGGTTAAGCTTACTCCGCTCCCAGAGCCCGGAAAACCAGATTACATCCAAGAGTTATTGGATGATGCCAAAGCCAAAGGAGCCAAAGTACAGAACAAAAAGGGAGGAAAACGGTCGGACAACTATATCTGGCCCGCAGTGCTTTACCCCGTGACCAAGGATATGCGAGTGTATGAGGAGGAACAGTTTGGACCTATTATCCCAGTACTATCCTTTAAGGATATAGAAGAACCTTTGGATGATATGGCTGAATCCAACTACGGGCAACAGGTGAGTTTGTTTGGAAAGGATGTTTATACCTTATCACCGCTGATTGACACTTTAGCCAATTTGGTTTGCCGAGTTAATTTGAACAGCTCTTGTCAGCGAGGGCCAGATGTATACCCGTTTACAGGCCGAAAAGACTCGGCCCAATCAACGCTCAGCGTTCATGATGCCTTACGGTCCTTCTCCGTACGGACTTTTGTTGCCTTCAAGGACAATGAACTTAATAATGAGACCATAGAGCAATTGCTGGAAGCTAAGGTGAGCAACTTTTTAAGCACGGATTACATACTCTGACAATTAGCGCGGTTAGCGAATAAGGAGGGTTGCATTTGTGCCGTATTTTTCCTTTACGGCCAAGGCTGCATCCAGACCTTTGAGATAATAGATAAAGTTTCCGGTTAGAAAACCTCGCGACGCTAAATCACTATACTGTGGGATTTGTATCAAATGTTGCCTACATAATTCTAACTGCTCGGTGAGGAGATACCCTAGGGCCATATTGGCAGTAAGAAGCTTTTGGGCCTCAGGGTCACTGGTGCGATCAAGCATGTCTTTCCAGTTGTTCATGGCATTTTTCAACTCTGTTTCAGCCTCATTCCAGGTTTTTCTCCTTTTTTTGCTCAAGGCGGAAAGGCCATTGATTGCTAATTTGGCATTTTCGCTGGCTTCGTTCAAGGCCTCATTCCCCTTGTTTTTTATCCCAAAAGTGGCTGCGTAGGCACTATGGCTTTGGGGTAAATAGTGTTCTCTTATAATTTTCCCTGATTCAATAACGAAATGCTCCAAAATATCAGCTTGGTATCTTTTGATGCGTTTTTCAAGCAGTTTTCGTTTCTTCTCAGGCTTTTTTGTCATTTTAAATTTTAGTTTAAACGAGGGGTTCATCATGAAATGCCTGACTTTAAAAAGGGTTGTCTGTCCCTCAACATCATCAATCAGGTATCTAAGGCTTTCGTCCAATAGCACCTCTCCATGTTTGGTATGTACGGTAAGTCGAGCCGTAATGTTTAGTTCTCCCAAGATGCTCTCTGGGTCGGAATAATCAACATCTAACTGTAGATTGTCCAATTGAAATGAGTCGGTTGTAAGTTTGATTTTTAGATCTTGGTTCTGATACAGTTCAACATAGGGATGTCTATTCAGCCCCATATAATTAGTGCCCCACTTTCGCAGTGTGTCCTGTACCGCCTCCTTGCGCAACATTTCTTTTTTTTCAAAATCATTTTCTTGTACTTGTGCTGACCACCTGGCCTCGTCCCAGAAATCCATTGGGTCTAAATCCGTGACAATGTCAATACTATAGGTTTTGACACCTTCTGGCAATGGACTGATTGGTTTCATGGCGTACGTCCAGGCAACCGGATTTTTGATTGCTTTGATTTTCTTCTGTCCATAAATTGCCAGAGAGCTAAACATTAGGAGTAGGGTATTGATTTGTAGAATCTTATACATATCTCAACAGATTAATTCAAAATTTATTCGGTTAAAGTACAGTAGAGACTGGATGTCTTCCGAGCTAAATTGACGGATACCTGTTTTGAATTGATGGATGACCTACAAGGCTTGATATTTGAAAGGAGTGACAGCCGATGTTGGGATTAGGTATTAAAACCTGCCGCTGAACATTAGGTTCTTGAATCGCACCTGAGCTTGATTTTTGAATTTGAATTTGTGTTTGTTCGAGTTACAAAAGGAAGGGCGAAGGGTAGAGGCTGGCTAGGCAATGGGCAACAAAAAAGCCCTGGAATTTCCAAGGCTTTCTGTTTTTCTATGTTGGTATTGGTTACAGGTTGGACGCAAGCCAATCCCCAACTTCACTAGTCTTATAGGCTTTGCCTCCCTCAGCTAAGTCTTCGGTAACCACACCCTCTGCCAAGGATTTATTCACCACATCCCTTATGGCTTGGGCCTCATCCGGCAAATTAAAATCTTCGAACAGCATGGCAGCCGAAAGTACCGTGGCCAGTGGATTTGCAATATCCTTACCAGCTGCCTGCGGGTACGAACCGTGAATGGGCTCGTATAAAGAGACCTTGCTTCCTACGGAAGAGGAAGGCATTAGTCCCATAGACCCAGAGATTACTGAAGCCTCGTCCGTTAAAATATCCCCGAACAAATTTGCAGTAATGATGACATCGTATCCTTTGGGCCACTGAATCAATCGCATGGCCACCGCATCCACAAACTCATAGGAGACCTCAACTTCTGGATATTCTTTTTCCAAGGCCTGCACGGTTTCTCTCCAAAGTCTTGAGGCCTCTAAGACATTGGCCTTGTCCACACAACAGAGTTTTTTGCCCCGTTTTAATGCCATTTCAAAGCCTTTTCGTGCCAATCGTTCTACTTCGAAGCGCTGGTAGGTCATAGTATCAAATGCGGTATCACCATCGTCTTTTCGACCACGTTCCCCGAAATAGACCCCGCCTGTTAGCTCCCTCAAAATAATAAGGTCGGTACCCTCTATCCGATCTCTTTTTAATGGGGATTTATCAATCAAGGATGGAAAGGTAAAGGTGGGGCGCACATTGGCGAACAATCCCAGTTTTTGGCGCATTTTCAGCAAGCCTTGCTCGGGCCTAACCTTTGCCGAAGGGTCATTGTCAAAGCGGGGGTGTCCAATGGCACCAAAAAGTACGGCATCAGAACTGGCGCATATATCATGGGTTTCATCCGGATATGGCTCCCCAACGGCATCAATTGCTGCGGCACCGGTAAGGGCAGGAGTCCAGCTGATCTCGTGATTGAATTTCGCCGCAACGGCATCGCTTACCTTTACGGCCTGATCTATTACTTCGGGTCCTATTCCGTCCCCAGCTAAAAGCGCTATGTTTAATTTCATATGGTGGTTATCAGTTATCAGATGATTTATTTAAGATAGTCTTGAGTTTTGTTTCCCAATAGGTATATATCTATTTAAAACAGGTTAAGCATTTTTTCGGTGGCCTTGATGGCGGACACGGTTTGGTCCGAATCCAATCCACGTGTTGTGAAACTTTTTTCCTTGGTTTGCCAAGTGATTATGGTTTCGCATAGCGCATCGGAAGTGCTGCCGGGAGGAATACGTACTGCATAGTCCACCAATTTGGGCAATTCCATCTTCTCTCTGCCATATACTTTTTTCAATGCATTTATAAAGGCGTCAAACTGGCCATCTCCCTGTGCATTTTCCTCATAGGCCTTCCCATCAATTTCAATGGATAGGGTAGTGGATGGCTTGAGCCCTTTGGAATGCGTTAGAACGTAAGATTTTACAAATACGCGCTGCTGATGCAATTCTGAATCGAGCACATCCGAAATAATGTAAGGAAGGTCATCTTTGGTTACCCTTTCCTTTTTGTCACCCAGTTCAATAATACGCTCAGTGACCTTTTTAAGCTCGTCGTCATTAAGAGTCAGTCCCAACTCTTGTAAATTCTTTTGAATGTTGGCTTTTCCTGAGGTTTTTCCTAAAGCATATTTTCGCTTTCTACCAAACCTTTCAGGCAATAAATCATTAAAGTAAAGATTCTTTTTGCTATCTCCATCCGCATGTATTCCAGCTGTTTGTGTAAAAACATTATCTCCAACAATGGGTTTGTTGTCGGGGATTCCAAAACCTGTGAAAGCGGATACCAATTTGCTCACTTTGTAAAGGGAAGACTCCTTGACATTGATGGTTATATTGGGCATAAAATCATTGATCACAGCGACCACACTTGCAAGCGGTGCGTTACCCGCACGTTCTCCCATTCCGTTAACGGTAAGATGTAACCCGTTCACACCTGCTTTTAAAGCTTCCATAACATTTGCAACACTAAGGTCATAATCATTGTGTCCGTGGAAATCAAAATGGCTATTTGGGTAGCGCTGGATAATTTGGTGCAAAAAATCAAAACTTTCTTGATGCGTTAATACACCTAGCGTATCTGGAAGCAAAATCCGCTTTACGGGTTGTGCTGTCAGAAAATCCAGGAACTCAAAAACGTATTCTGGGGAGTTGCGCATCCCATTGCTCCAATCCTCCAAATAAACATTAGTGGTAATGCCCAAAGCTTCAGCCTTTCTGATGACTTCACCGATATCCTTAAAATGTTGATCCGGGGTTTTCTTAAGCTGATGGGTGAGATGATTCAGAGAACCCTTGGTCAGAAGATTTTGAACCTTGGCTCCGGTGGCTACCATCCAATCTAGGGAAACACCCTTGTCCACAAAGGTCAGCACTTCCACTTTTTGGAGATAACCTTCGGATTCTGCCCACTCTGTGATATTTTTAACCGCTTTAAACTCGCCATCTGAAACTCGTGCCGAAGCTACTTCAATACGATCTACCTTCAACTCTTCCAACAACAGTTTGGCCAAGGTGAGTTTTTCGGAAGCCGAAAAGGAAACTCCTGAGGTTTGTTCACCATCACGGAGGGTGGTGTCCATAATTTCAACCGTTCTATGCGACATGGATTTCCTTTTTACGTATGCAATTAAAATTTAATAACGGGGCAAAAGGTTTAAAGTGGCGTATTTTGGGCGAACTCCTGAATATTGTTCTTGATGTTCAGCAAGTAGTCAATATCATCAAAACCATTCAGCATATTTTCCTTTTTATAGTCATTGATGACAAAACTTTCCTTTTCACCGCTTTCCAAAAGTGTAATGGTCTGCTCGGGAAGATTTATTTCCAACTCTGTATTTGGATTGGCCTCAATAGCAGTGAAAACTTTATCCAAAAACTCCGGGCTTACCTGAACTGGAAGTACTCCAATATTTAAACAATTGTTCCTGAAGATATCTGCAAAAAAACTAGATACAACACAGCGGAAACCATAATCGTAAACTGCCCAGGCTGCATGCTCTCTTGACGAACCTGAACCAAAGTTCTTGCCACCCACCAAAATCTTTCCACTGTAGATGGTATTGTTGAGCACAAAGTGCTCTTTTGGAGTGTTGTCGGCATTAAATCGCCAATCTCTAAATAAATTATCCCCAAAACCCTTGCGTTCGGTTGCTTTAAGGAATCGTGCCGGTATGATTTGGTCCGTATCCACATTTTCTATAGGAAGTGGAACCGCTGAGCTGGTTAATATGTTGAATTTATCGTATGCCATTATTTCTTAATTATCAATGTTCAAAGACTTTTTGGTCTGATTAGGCTTCTTGCAGTTCCAGTAACTCTCTCGGGTCTGTCACTTTTCCGGTAACTGCCGCCGCCGCCGCAACCAAGGGACTAGCCAAAAGTGTGCGGGCACCAGGACCTTGCCTTCCCTCAAAATTTCTATTGGATGTGCTCACTGCATATTTTCCTGCAGGAATTTTGTCATCGTTCATGGCCAAGCATGCGGAACAGCCAGGTTCTCTTAGTTCAAATCCAGCATCATGTAGTATATCCAAAATACCTTCTTCCTTGATGGCCTCTTCCACGCGGTGCGACCCAGGTACAAGCCAAGCGGTAACGTTGTCGGCCTTTTGACGACCCTTGATGATGGAAGCAAATGCCCTAAAATCTTCGATTCTACCGTTGGTGCAACTGCCCAGAAATACAAAATCAATGGGCTTTCCAATCATCGCGTCGCCTTCATTGAACGCCATATAGGCTAAGGACTTTTGGTATGTGGCCGCCCCACCTTCTACGGCATCGGCCGTCGGGATATCATTTTGAATACCCATTCCCATTCCTGGATTGGTGCCATAAGTGATCATGGGTTCTATTTCGCTGGCATCAAAAGATATTTCCTTATCGAAAACCGCATCATCTTCAGTATACAAAGTCTGCCAGTAGTCCATTGCTTTGTCCCAATCGGCTCCTTTGGGAGCATATTCCCTCCCTTTTATATAATCGAAGGTTTTTTCATCTGGAGCTATCATACCGCCCCGGGCACCCATTTCAATACTAAGATTGCAAACTGTCATCCGTCCTTCCATGGACATGTTTCTGAATACCTCTCCCGCATATTCGGCGAAGTAACCTGTTGCCCCAGAGGTCGTGAGTTTCGAGATAATGAACAAGGCCACGTCTTTTGGCGTAACGGCTTTGTTAAGTTTTCCATTGATATTAATGCGAAGACTTTTGGGTTTTGGTTGCATGATACACTGGGTAGACAATACCATTTCAACTTCGCTCGTACCAATTCCAAAAGCTATGGCACCAAAGGCACCATGGGTAGAAGTGTGCGAATCTCCACAAACTATGGTAGCCCCAGGAACTGTTATTCCGTTTTCTGGACCAATTACATGGACGATTCCATTTTTCTCATGTCCAAGTCCCCAATAAGGAATGCCATGCGCTTTTGAGTTTTCCTCAAGCGCTTTCAATTGGTTGGCCGAAAGCTTATCCTTAACGGGCAAATGTTGATTTCTGGTTGGAGTATTATGGTCCGCTGTGGCAAAGGTGCGTTCCGGGTAGAGCACATTAATTCCTCGATTCTTCAATCCTAGGAAAGCCACTGGACTCGTGACTTCGTGCACCAAATGTCGGTCTATGAACAGTACATCTGGACCGTTTTCTATGTGCTGTACCACATGCGAATCCCAAACTTTGTCAAATAGTGTTTTACTCATCTTTGCAATCAATAATTATAAGCTGGTAAATTTAAAATATGAAATTGAAAAGCTCTTTTTTCAATTTTTAAAATTACGATGTCCAAGGAAGGTTTTACACCTATCCAAGAACCAAAAAATCATCCTTGTGGAATTCAAACAAAAAGCCTTTGAATCGTTGATATTGTAAGGAAAAATATGGAAAACAGGCTACAATTGAGTAGGGTAAGCCAATTTCCCGACAAAGGCTTACCAGCAGGATGCTTGGAGTAATATAGCTAAGGATTGGTTTTTAGCGTGTTATGTGTAAGCTTCTGAAATTTAACAGGTTTCGGCTTATTTTAACATTGCTGTAACGCTATGGAAACACTGAGCTTTCTACTTTAGGGACTCAACCTAAAAGTTTATTCATTAACAACATCAAAGACGAACAAATGAAAAAAAGTTACTCGGCCATTTCGGCCATGATTCTCATTGTATTTTTATGTATTTCCTCAAGTAGTTACGCACAGCTTACTTTCCTGCCACGGGGTAGTCAAATGGCCAAAGTTTCACAACGTATAGGAAATACGGACGTTACCATTGTATACTCCCGTCCTAGTGTCAACGATAGGGAGATATGGGGAGCTCTGGTTCCTTATGGTATGAACAATTTGGGATTTGGAACTGCTGCCGAATCACCTTGGAGGGCCGGTGCAAATGAAAACACCATCTTTAAAACCTCCCATGACCTTACCATTGGTGGAAAAACGCTTCCGGCCGGAAAGTATGGCCTGCACATGGTCGTAAATGAGGATAACACAGCTACGGTGATTTTCTCCAAAAACCATACAGCATGGGGCAGCTATTTCTATGAGCCTAGCCAGGATGTGATTAAAGTTGACGTGGAGGCCAAGGAGATTCCCCATGTGGAGCAATTGACCTACATGTTCACCGATGTGGATGCCACCTCTGCAGTAGCGTCCCTAAATTGGGAGAAAAAGCAAATTCCGTTTAAGGTAGAAACAGATGTGACCAACAACGTGCTAGCGGAAATAAGAAGTCAATTACAGACTACACCAGGTTTCAGCAGACAAAGTTGGGAACAGGCCGCTAATTTTGCGCAGAACAACGGAGGTGATTTGGATGAAGCACTTGGATGGGTAGATGCCGCTATAGCCGGGCAGTTTTTCAGTCAGAAAAACTTTAACAATTTAAGCATCAAGTCGCAAATTTTGGCGAAGCAAGGCAAAGAAGCAGAAGCCAAAGCTTTGATGGAAGAGGCAATGCCATTGGGTACTGTATTCCAAGTACACGGTTATGGGCGTCAACTCATCGGTCAAGGTAAAACCCAGGAAGCACTTGAAGTATTTAAGTGGAATGCCAAGAACCACAAAGGAACATGGCCAGTACACTATGGCTTGGCTAGAGGCTATTCCGCGTTGGGCGATAACAAGTCTACGGTAAAGCATCTCAAGCTTGCATTGGAAAATGCTCCTGCCCAAGCAAATCGTGACCGGGTTCAGGCTAATTTGGATAAGGCCGAAAAGGGAGAAGGGATTAACTAAACCATTATACTTAGGGATTTAATTAATGTTGGATGCCCGGCTTTTGCCGG
>JBCCUY010000080.1:0-11757 GCA_039196145.1 Bacteroidota bacterium | reverse complement strand
CGTCGGACTCAACATACTTATTGGCTTTGGCGGCCATTATAAGGCTGCTTCTCGGATAAATCTTCAAACCATGATCTAGGAGTCTAATGGCCTCTTTAGGACGCAGTGCACTACTGATTTCATTTAACGCGCCTTCGGGAATCTCAACTTGATAGCCATAAAACCTTTTAAGGTCCCGGTAATAGTTGATGACTTTTTCAGCACCTTCCGTTGTTATGGATTCAGGAATATGATAGGACTTAAAAACGAATTCCAGACCATCGTAGAGACCCTTGGACATAGCCGCCACATGACTTTGATTTTCATGAACTTTAAATTCCCAATCAAGTCCTTTTGGATTGAGAGCTTGGAGCAATGCCTCATGTTTTTTTAGTCCTTCCGCTCTAGGGGTGGTGCCTTCCGCGGATGCAAAAAGAAATGCTTGGGCATAATTTTCTGGCTTGAACTCTGTCTTGATAAAAGCCTCGGTTTTGGGACCAATTCCGGCACCGGCCAAAACATAGGCATTGAACAGTTTTGGTTTTTTTACGGCAATGTAGTTGACAATACCGGCGCCTGCCGACCATCCGTATAAAATTTCAAAACTGTTGGTGCGATAACGATTCTTAATAAAAGGCAACACTTCATGCCCCAAAAAAGAAATGAATTTTAAATAGGGCCCATCCGGTTTTAAATCCACAAAAAGATCTCGATTTCTATCCGTGTTGGGAATGCCAACAACAATCAATTGTGGAAGAAAGCCAAAGTTGTTGCTTAGAAAGGAAGCAGTTCCTCTGGCATAATCAAAAACATATTCGCCATCCAAAACAAATAACACCGGATAGGCCCGGTCTGAAACTGCATAATCTTTTGGCAATTGCACCTGAATACTCCGCTGCTCTTTTAAGTATTCGGAATAAAAGGAATGACTTTCCACTTCCTGTGCTTTTAGGACTTGGATGTTGGTTCCTAAAAGGAGAATAAAAAAAATAAGCTGCCAAGAACTTTTTTTTACCAAGGGGATTTATTTTTTAGTCTCATAGTACCTTTGGAGCAATTCCATGGTGATAAAATCATTACGGTGATGTGCTACAATTCTTTTAACACCCAGGTTTCGGGTAGCAATAAACTCCATAAACTCCCGGGTAGCATTTGGCACATAGTGAGGGAAAGTGTTATCGGCCGGAATCTCAAAAAAATCACCCTGATAAATGACTTCATTGGTCCTAAAGTATACAAAACCTTGGCCTTTGCTATGGGAGTTGTCCACTACGAAAAATTGTGCATGTCCTATAATGGACTCGTCCACCACCTCCTTAAAAACAAAAGAATCGATTGTATCTGCAAACTTTGGATAGGCTTTAATGGCCGATATACTGTAGGCATCTGTTAAGATGGTTGCTCCCAGTTTTACGTAGGCAGGTAAGCCACCAATGTGATCGCTGTGGGCATGGGTAACATAAACTGCATGGATTTGTGTTCCAGGAAACTGGGTAGCAATAAGGTCGATGACCAGTTGGGAAAGGCTATCTGAAATAGGAGCTCCAAAAACAGTGATTCCTTCTGGTTCCATGGCGAAGAGCACGTTTCTGTCAGAAGGTAGGGATTTGACCAAGTACAGATCAGGACCGATCCTTTCAATACTGGGTTCCTTTTTCTCAGGCAAATAAATTGAAAAGTCTTCCGGGATGGCAAAATGCTCATCAGCTATACCATTGATTTGTTCAACCTGCTTAAGGGAATACAAGCTCTTAAGAGAACCATTTTTAAAATGTTTTATGTTATCCATGTGAGTTGCTCCTTTTCTGTTATCAAAAAGCCATTCCTCTTCGGATCCGGTGTATGATACAGACCTTAGGGCTACTGGCTCCATCTGATAAGTAACTTTTAAAGTGTCCTGTTCATCAGTAATTTGGATAAGCGTAGCTAAATTTTTCTGAAAATCCAGGGTATCCACACCAATCCTATCTTCTTGGGAAAAGAACTTTTGCGAAAACCTGAAATCCACGAGCTGGGTAAGCTCTTCTTCTACTTCTTCAATGCGTTCCTTAGGTTGATTTATGGCTCTTTTCCCTAAAATAATCCCTTTGAGATCATATTGATACCCCACTGAATCTTGTTGAAATTCCTTTAGGCCAAACTCAAATCCACCAGGGAACCAGGCTCTGCGCTCTGCAAAAAAATCTTGTCCATCAAGATGGACCGTGTGCATGGAGCGCAAGCTATCCGGATGTTCATAGTCGTAACTTTGATAAGGATTGAAGCCTACTTGCTGATATGAAACATGCAGACCGGCCGTCGATTTTTGGCCATAATGAGCTTTGATTTTAGCTAAAATTTCTTTTGCACTAGGTTGGTGCGTGCAGCCAGCGAGCAGCATAAGCAATGTACCGATAATACATTTTTTTCCCATGTGTTTTCTTTGAAGTTGGAATTTAGACGAATCACTTTTTTAAAGTGTCAATTATCTTAGGCTTGGGAATAATTTAACAGCGGGCTATTCTAGTCGTTTGATGCCTGAGACATGCGATGCCACTGCCTTCCACATTCCATTGCGCTTGATCAGTATATTGCTGCTTTGGTAAATCGTTTCTATAGAGTCGTTCAGGATATGCCCCGTACCACAAATCAATGCGGTTCCATTGTCCAAAATATCCAAGCGTTTTATGTCATAGTAAAAAGAATCATGCTGCATGGTGTTGGCCTTGATGTATTCCAATTCCTTGGCTTTGTTGGACCAAGTTCCGCCTGCGTCGATCATCTGGAAATCTTCCCCCAATATCTTGTCTAGTAGGATGGTATCTTGTTCCCTATAAGCTTTTGGCCATTGCACCTCTTTAAGGTTTCTAAGGATTTTGGAGTCTTCCGAACTTATTACAGGTTCAGGTGAGGGCACAGATATTCTCTTTTCACAGCTGCTGAGTATACTGATAAAAACAATAAAAATACTAATCGGTCTTTTCATGATGCATAGTTTAAAAAAAGGTGTAAACGTATTTTAGTGTTACCAATTGATTGTTGAATCTTGGAAGTTCGGGCATGAACTGCATCCGATCCGTGTTGTAATCTTGATTGTAAACGATATACAGATTGTGGCCATCCCTAAAATTATAACGTAATCTTGCGCTGGTAAAAACCTGATCTTGAATGGAATTATATTGGGCCGTAACACTCCCTGAAAGATGTAGGTCGAAGGCCCAATTCATTCTCAACTGCGGAACATTGATCCATTCATCCACCTTGCGATTTTTGAAATTGAGATAATTCAAGCGCCAAGAACCTTCTACAGTGAAATGTTCGTTGATGCTCCACTCTGGAGAGAATCTGAACTCCAGGTTTTCACCATCAAAAAAACTCCCATATTCCAGAGAAACTGGGAATTTAAAAGCCCGCTGAAAACCACTGGAATAGGATGCGCCAAAAAAGGTGAAGAAGTGGTCCCCTTGAGGAATGGTCACTCTATTGGAAAACTGTAATGGTTCTTGAAGGTATTCGTACTGAACTTGTCCAAAAATTGTAATCTCGTCGCTGTTAAAAAATCTTCCTGTCCATTGGCCACGATTGTACCAGGTAAGCACTCTGGAAAAATCGGTGGCGAAGTACAAATCCGAATTAATTGGCATCCACCTTCGGTATTGCAATGTATTTTTGGTTCTGTCCGTGTTGAACTTGCCATGATTCAACCCCAAGTAAAAATTATGGTGCTTTTCGCGAAGCAAAAAACCCATACCTGGATTGAACGCCTTCCCGGAAAATTCATAGGCACTTCTATAAAACCACCCATCTTGTTTTCTTCGTGCAAATTGAAAGGCAAAACGGGAATTGTCCAACACATCGTAGTCAATGTTCGAGAAGTCCTCGCCGTCCAGGGTGGTGGCCAATGAGGTTATGATAAAGTTTTCATCGCCCACATCAATGACCCCATCCAAACCTAAGGCGGTGTTGACATAATCTTCCCGGATCCGGTTAGTGGCCATGAATCCTATAAAGGACCGGTCGTTAAAAACCTTTCTTCGCAACCTCAGCACGGAGAAGTTTTCGGTCGGTAATGCGGTATTGTTTATTTGGGTACTCTCAGTTTGTAGGGAAAGAAAGCCTAAATCCCAATTTCCAAGCTCCCCTGTTAATTTGATTCCCCCGATGATTGGGGTAAGTTGTCCGTTATTGATACCAATGGTTCTGCTATAAAAGAGCTGGGAAAGAATGCCCGTGTCGAAATCGAAAAGGCCGGATTGCTGCAAAAAGAATTTTCTCCGTTCGGGAAAAAAGATGGAAACCCGTCCAAGATTTACAATTTGATCATCAATCTCAACTTGAGAAAAATCAGTGTTCAATGTGAGGTCCAGGGTCAAACTTGAGGTAATGCCATAGCGAACGTCCAAACCGGCATCCAGTTCATTGAACGAATTTTTTTTGTAGGCTGTTTCCGCCGTATTTAGGCCATAGGATTTCTGGGTTGATGCTAAGACATATGGTGTAATCTGAAGGTCTTTTTTAGGCTGTAGCCCAACAAAACGTACCGGCTTTTTTAGTGAAGGTTTCCCATTTGCTCCGGTTATGTTTTGTGGCACCTCTGGATAGACCATCAATTTGTTGTCATAGTTAATGGTCCTTTGGGCAGAGATACCCCCGAGTACTTCCCCATCGCGGATTTCAAACCTTAGGTTGGACAACGGAATCTTGTATTCGGCCTGCCAACCTTCATCGGTTATCTGGGTCTTGCCTTCCCACAACATATCATAAGCTGGGGTTGAAGGTGCATTGCCCAACGGGACATTGTCGTTATAAATGGCATCGTCATATCTGCTTCCAGTGGGGTAGATACTAAATATGAGCGCATTTTTTTTTGTTCTGTTCGGGTCTATCTGAAAAGCAAAATAATCATCACCATACCAACCGTCCCTTACGAGGTTTCTTCCAATAATCTGCTCAGGATTGGGGTCTTTCGCATCCAGCCCGACATATAAATAGTCCTCATCAAAAGTTACAAAGAGCGTGCTGAGGCTATCTTTTTTACCCCATTCCGGGCGCCACTCCGTAAAAGGAAATTGCTGGGCCTGCTTCCAGAGCTCTTCGTTTAAAAAACCATCTAAAACAAGCTCTTCCGTTGTGCCATGAATATCAGTTGTGGTGTTCAGATATTCTTGGGAGAGTAAAAGCAATGGGATAAAACCGAGGGCAAGTGTTATAAGATTTCGCATAAGGATTCAACCGTTTTGGTCAAATCTAGATAGGTCGGCCAGCGCAAAAAAAAGTAGTGGTGCAAGCTGCGGAAAAAAAAGGGTCAGTCGCGGGTCAAATTTGGACCAGCTGCTGTTGGTACGTGCGACTGAATTTTATGTGATCTCCGGTCTTTAGGTGCAATCTGCCATCCCCACTTTGGTTTTTCTGTATCCGATCTACAAAATCGGCATTGACCAAATAAGATCTATGCACACGCTTAAAGGTATCCGGGCAGAGATGTTCCGATAAGGATTTAAGGCTTTGATATTTTACAAATTTCCCTTTTTCGGTATGAAGTACTATGCAATTATTACTGGTTTCCACGTAGATAATCTCATGGGGTTCCAATAAAAATTGAAAGCCTTTTTTGGAAACCGAAATTCTATGGTTCGTTTTTTCGATGTCATCCTGTTGAATCGAATCGGGGTTTCGTCCTTTTTGGATAAAATAGAACAGCAAGGCAAAATAGCATAGAAGATTTACCGCAACATTATTGGTCAAGCTAGCATTCAACACATTAAAACTTGGCGAGGTACAATTATAGATGGTGGTCATTAGGAAAACTACCAAAACCTGTCCAATTATTATATTCACTATGGAGGCTGATAACCCAAGCCCACTTTGAATTAAAAGGTTTTTTCCGGTACTGGTCACTGCCCATTTACTGCCCCAAGTTCTTATTTGTTTGGCCGAAAAGTTCCAAAACACAAAGCTGGTTATCGCCAAAATAGAAAGTTCCGAGAAACAGCTTGCGTCCAAACTTGCTTGGAACATGCGACCAAGTCCCATGTTCAAAAGCACAAAAATGGTTACTAAGCTTATTTGTTTGGCCATGGTTTAAAGGTAAGCAATCCAATTCCTGAAGGCCAGAATTTTAAGATTTAGTTAAAAAATGGAACCGGTTTTACTGGCTTTTTGCCCTCTGCAAACCAGGTCATTCTGTGTTTTTGAGGCCATCTTCGCACAAGTGTATCCGCTTTTCGGTCGTACCAAATTGCATCAAAGTCACCTTTTGTGGTGAGCACCACCCGCCATTCTTGTTGTAATAGATTGGAGTTCTTATAGTGGGCATTAAGGCTATCCCACTCTATGGTGGAAAGTACCTGGGGATCCAAGTGCACCATCACCTCCTGTTCGCTTAAAATAGCAAGCCAAATAGGAGCAGAAATGTGTTCAATGGACAGATCTTTGCGTTTTACGCCCCAACCTATTTTTAAATCCTGTCCGGCTCTAATGGCATCCATCAGATCGGCTTTGCTTCCGCTCAATACACTTCCATCACGACCTGTTTTTAGAACAATACGCCAATTGTCTTCTATAGGCGTTGTGGTATTGCATGCCAAAATCAAACCGAAAAAGAAGAGGAAAAAAATCTGTTTCATGGTGTTATCCTTTACCAAAATATATTAAAATTCCTATCAACAAGAGAGCAAAGACCACGGCCAAAAAGATTTTCCAAAAACTATAAGGTCTAGACCCGGAAATTTGCCCGTTTTCCCCATTGATGAAAAAATGGTATTCCTTGCCATTATATCTGTATGCGCTGATGTAAACCGGAAGCAAAATATGCTTGAATGTCTCATCGCTAAGTTCCATGTCCATGCTGGTAACACGCTGGGTATCTCCCCCAATGTCCCGTCTGCACCATCGCTTGGCAATATCCCGCGCCACTTCTTTGGAATGCAAATGCCCTTCTTTTAGGGGGATGGTATATTTTTCAGTAACAAATCCAGCCAAAAAACTACTGCTAAAGGGCTGGAGCTTTTTCAAATTCCATCTAGCGATTTTACTCGGGATTCTTCCGGAGCGTTGCTGCGAGGCCTTGATCAAGGTATCGTCCACAAAGCCAGATACTCTTCCCGACGCCGGATACCACCGTGTTTTTCGTACCCGTTTGCTCACCATTTTCCCATTGGCGTCCCGAACCCGTCGGTTTTCGTAATAGTATTCGCCCCGTTGCCCTGTATATCTGGCAGCCAATTGGGCGTCAAAGGTCCAATAGGGTAGGTAGAGTCCTTTTGTGAATTGCGGATCTAGGGATGCTTTCTTTAGTTTGTTGGGCGCCCACCATAATCGGTCTACCCATTGTTTGAATATAAGAAAGGACTTTTCCTTTTCAATTTGAAAGGGCAATACGGCACCTGGCAAAATCCATTCTTCCTTGTAGGCATCTTCAAGAATTAACGGCATGCTGCAATACACACAATGTAAAGATTTATAGTTCTCCTCAACATGTTGGTTGGCACCACAGTTTTTGCAGTGGAGCATGGATATTTTCTCACTGTGCTTTTGGGCGCCCATATCCCTGAGGTAAGGATAGAGTTCCAATTCCTCAAATCCATTTTCATTGACTTGAATGGATTCTTGATGCCCGCAATATTCGCAGCTAATAGCGGTGGTACCGGGTTTGTATTTGAGCTCAGCTCCGCAATTTGCGCAAGACTTCTTGAGCTCCGTTTCTTGAATTGATGGTTCCAAAAATTAAGAATTTGGCAATGGAGGAGGGGTGTTTCCACCGAGGAACGATTTTAGTTCTTCCACATCCTTTAACGCGGTCCAGTTGGCCATACCCTGTTTCCAAACCAAACTATCCCGGTTAATGGTCCTACCTGCAAAGAGTGCCTGAAGTTGCTCGAAGGAGACTGGCCCCTGTTGTGCTCCATTGACGGCGTAAAAGTATTGGACTTGAACTGGCATAGGAGGGGGTACAGCAGCTCCCGGCTGAGGTCTTTGCACGGCGCCTCCCATTTGGGGCGACATCATCCCACCCATTTGCTGTGCCAAGACAAAGCCCATACCCATACCCATTCCGGCACCGGCGGTTCCACCTTCGTTTTTGGCCGCGGCCTCAATAGCCTTGGCCGTTTTAAACTTAGTTAGTTTGTCCAGGTCCAGTTTGTCAATTCGACTGTATTCAAAGATTTCCTTTTTAAGGTCTTCCGGCATGGAGACGTTTTCAATGTAAAATTTCTCCAGTGAGATTCCCACTGACAGGAATTCAGGTTTCATCACCTCTTGACAAGTTTCTGATAGTTCCGAGGTATTTGCCGCGTATAATTCTATAGGAAGGTTGGCCTCACCCACCGTATCCGTAAATCGGGTCGCGATAAGGCTTTTGAGGTGCTCGTTGATTTCAAAATTGGTAAAGTTATTGTCGGTTCCAACAATATCAACAATGAACTTTCCTGCATCTGATATTTTGAAGGCATAGGTTCCAAAAGCACGGATTTCAACAAGCCCAAAACGTTCATCACTTAGGGTTATAGGGCTTTTAGTACCCCATTTTTCATCCGTGAACAAATGGGTGTTAACAAAATAAACTTCAGCCTTAAATGGAGAATTAAATCCATACTTCCACCCCTTCAATGTAGCCAAAATAGGCAGGTTTTTAGTGGTAAGGTCATAGGTTCCCGGAGTGAAGACATCGGCCAATTGCCCCTCGTTGACAAATACTGCGGTCTGTCCTTCCCGAACAATGAGCTTGGCCCCGTTCTTTATTTCGTTTTGGTAGCGTTCAACCCGATGGGCGATGGTGTCATCGGTAAAATCCAACCACTCAATAATGTCTATAAACTCATGGGTGAGTTTTTCTTTGATCTTGCTAAAAATATCCATGGTGCTGTGTTTTATGTATTTGTTTCTAAAGCTATAAAAAAGGTAAGATTGAAGGAAATAATAATCAGCGAATTTTTCCAGCTTCCCTTAGCATGTTCAACACCTCATTTTTGGGCAGAGCTTCTATTTTGTGTCCCTTTCTGCCTATCATACTTTCTGCTGCAAAAAGCGAGTTCAAAATTGCTTCTTCCGTGGCTTCAATTGTGGCTAGAAATAGTGGAGTCATGGCTTCATTTCTCATTGCTGGGGCATATGTGGCCAACTGTTCACTTTCATAAGGGATTCTTGAAGCCTCCGCTGTGGAAACTGCAATTACATAGTCGCCGCTGCCGTTACTTGCTATTCCTCCAGTCCTGGCCAGGCCCAACATTGCCCTCTTGGCCAATCGCTCTAAGTTTCTGGAATCCAATGGGGCGTCGGTAAGCACCACCATCATACAGGAACCATCGGTGGTGTATTTAAAACCGTCCGAATAATGACCCATTTGCTTTCCTACGTCTACCCCTGCTATTTTTAACATTCCACCAAAATTGGTTTGAGCCAGGACTCCCACGGTATATCCGCCGGACTCATTGGGAATCACCCTGGAGGACGTTCCTATGCCACCTTTGAAGCCAAAACAAACAGTCCCGGTTCCTGCACCCACATTCCCCTCTTTAACTGGTCCGGGTTTCGCATTAGCTATGGCCAATAGCACGTCCTTTTCGGTTAGGTGTCTGCCGCGAATGTCATTTAGATAACCATCGTTGGTCTCACCTACAACCGCATTGACCGATTGCACTGCTTCATTATTCGGAAGGTTCAGGGTGTGGCCCACAATAGCATTAACTGCTGTTGCCACTCCCAGAGTATTTGTTAAGACGATAGGGGTTTCCAAATTTCCCAATTCCTTGACCTGGGAATATCCAGCCAATTTTCCAAATCCATTACCCAGAAATATGGCCGCGGGGACTTTTTTTTGGAAAATGTTATCCGGATGCGGTAGAATGGCGGTCACACCAGTTCTTACACTATCGCCCTCAACTAGAGTGGTATGTCCTACAAGTACTCCAGGAACATCGGTAACGGCATTTAGCGGCCCTGGATTTAGCACCCCAATTTCAATTCCATGATCTCTAAGACGTTTTTGTTGTGCGGAACCTAAAAAAAACGCGAACAACAGTGTTATTAAGATTGATTTTTTGCCCATGAAAGCCAAATTACCATTTTTGGAATGTAAGGCGAAATCATTGCGGCTTTTTCCCTACATTTAGGATCGACTAATTCAACACCTTGAAAATGAAATTATCTTTTGCCAAAGCTGGCATTTTGCTGCTGGCTTATTGCCTTTTTGCAACACCTGTTCAATCCCAAAGAAAAAGAGCCAGTCAAAGTGGTCCGGAATATCCTGAGGAGCTGTATTCAAGTCTTGAGTACCGTTTGGTTGGACCCTTCCGTGGTGGTCGTTCTGCCGCGGTGACCGGTGTTCCCGGAGAACCCAATCTATTTTACTTTGGAGCCACTGGTGGCGGAGTATGGAAAACTTTGGATGGTGGGCGTTCCTGGGAGAATATTTCCGACGGATATTTTGGAGGAAGTATAGGCGCTGTTGAAGTAGCCAAAAGTGACCCCAACGTCATTTATGTTGGCGGGGGCGAAAAGACCCTACGTGGAAACGTATCCAGTGGATATGGAATTTGGAAAACAGAGGATGCCGGAAAAACTTGGGAAAAAGCTGGACTTGAAAAGAGTCGACATGTACCAAGAATCCGGATCCATCCAACAGATTACAATACCGTGTATGCAGCGGTTCTGGGGAATATTTACAAACCTACCAAAGAACGCGGAGTATATAAAAGCTCAGATGGAGGCAAGACTTGGAGACAGGTATTGTTTGTTAACGATCAGGCCGGTGCAGTTGATCTTACGATAGACCCGAACAATCCTAGAATTTTGTACGCATCAACATGGCGGGCCAAGAGAACACCCTATAGTTTAAGTAGCGGAGGGGATGGTTCTGCACTTTGGAAAAGTACCGACAGTGGTGAAACTTGGACAGAGATATCCAAGAACGAAGGTTTCCCCAAAGATACGCTTGGCATTATAGGAGTTACTGTTTCCCCAAAAAATAGCGATAGGGTATGGGCCATTGTTGAACACAAGGAAAAAGGAGGACTTTACCGATCCGAAGACGGTGGAAAAAAATGGACTCAGGTCAACACCGAAAGGAAACTACGACAACGCGCATGGTATTACACCCGCGTTTATGCCGATACAGAGGATGAAGATGTCGTTTATGTGCTGAATGTTCGTTACCATAAATCTACCGATGGTGGAAAAACGTTCAACACCTTCAATGCGCCTCACGGAGATCATCACGATTTATGGATATCACCAGAAAATTCTAAGCGCATGATCATTGGTGATGATGGCGGCGCCCAGGTAAGTTATGATGGAGGAGAAACATGGAGTACATATTACAACCAACCAACAGCACAATTTTATAGGGTGACAACGGATAATGCATTCCCGTATCGTATTTATGTGGCGCAGCAGGATAATTCCACAATTCGAATCAATCATAGAAGCGATGACGAATCTATTAGTGAGGAAGATTGGGAGCCGACCGCAGGTGGTGAATCAGCTCATATCGCGGTGGACCCCTCTAATAATGATATTGTTTACGGGGGTAGCTATGGTGGATTTTTAACTCGGGTCAACCATGATAAGGGAACGGTACGAGGTATTAACGTATGGCCGGACAATCCCATGGGGTATGGAGCGGAAGGGATGAAATACCGCTTTCAATGGAACTTTCCCATCATTTTCAGCAAACACGACCCGAAAAAGCTCTACACCTTTTCCAATCATGTGCATTTGAGCACCAATGAAGGTCAAAGTTGGAAGTTGTTAAGTGATGATTTGACGCGTAACGACCCCTCTCGATTGGTATCAAGTGGT
>JBCCUY010000079.1:0-11793 GCA_039196145.1 Bacteroidota bacterium | reverse complement strand
GGAAAGAAAGGTATTATTATCTCCTATCTGAACGCCTTAAGTGTTTTGGAACGCTATCGCGAGCTTAAGCGATTGGAAAAGAAGAACGAGCTTACCTATTATTTGGTAATGCCGTAATGGCTCCAAACTGATTTTTTACTTTTGGTTTCCCTTCGGATAGCCTTGTTCTTGGCTAACGCTTCCTCATTCCTATAACCGCGATCATGGTCTAGATGCACGCAAACAGCGCTATACCTGAGTTGCTTTGCCTTAATCCCGAAATTCACCATACGTTCACCCATTTCGCGATCCTCTCCACCATACTGCATCCGTTCATCAAAGCCATTAACGTTAAGAATATCCTGTTTCCAGGCTGAGGAGTTGTGACCATTCCAGCTAGGATTGGTAGGCGTAAAAGCATTTAGAAGCTTGGAAATAAAACCGTTTGCTGTAAGCTTATTGTTCTTGAAAGTCTGAGGGATTCCCTTTTCCTTTAACCATTGAATGTTAAAGCAGTTCTGCTCCAATATATCCTCTTTTGTTATGGCCAAGGAAATGTTCATGGGCAGCATGTAATATCCCCCTGAAATAAAAGTGGAAGGCGCCTTGTTGATGTAATGTACTTCAACAAAATCTTCTCTGGGAATGCAGTCCCCATCCGTCATAATAATATAGTCTGCTTCGGCGGCAACAATCGCCTTGTTAAGGACCCTGCATTTCTGGAACCCATCGTCTTTCTGCCAAACATGTTTGATGGGAAAGCTTAACTGGTTTCGCAGCGTCTCTATCCTGTCTTTGGTTTCCCTGGAAGAACCATCATCAGCGATTACAACCTCAAAATCCTTGTAGGTCTGGCAGTCGAAACCCCAAAGAACTTTTTCTAGCCAATCAGGTTTGTTATAGGTGCTTATTATTATGCTCAGGGCAGGCATTAACTAGAGTTTTTAGTACTTTTGCAAATGTAGTTTTTTGAGGTACATCCTCCATACAATTCCTATACTTTCTATGCAACGAACCTATGTTGGGTCCACAATATACCATATTTATCTATCCCTGATCCATATACTTAAAGACTCCAATGGTTCTGTTGATAATTGCGGGGATAACCTGCTTTTTTTGGTAGAAAGTACTCCAATGATCGAAACCCTTATTCCTAATTTAAAGAAACGATTTTTCAGAGATGTCCATATTATTTCTGAACGTAAAGATCATGTGAAAGACTTAGGGAAATTTAATTATTCGATACGAAGAAAGTCCAAACTGATTCCTTATCTAGAAGACAAGCACCCCCAGCTTAAGAACGAAAAGGAGTTCATCAAAAATTCGGAGCTATACCTATGCGATACGGATTCTTCCAAGAGCTATTTTTTATATGAATTTGGAAAGAAAAGGAATATCAACATGATTGAGGATGGTGCTAGAACTTATATTCAGCGCCACTCGGCCTTCGAACAATTTCTAAAAACCTTTGTAACCAAAACACCCATTGGTGGCGGATTTGACAAGGAGATACAAACGATTTACGCACAGTTTCCCCAAAAATTGCCCTTGGCATTGCAAAAGAAAGCCAAAGAACTCAACATTAAAAAAGAAGTTGCTCTTTGGTCCAAAACACTAAAAAAAGAGGTGTTCGATGTTTTCTTGAACTCAGATACCCTACAAATCCCAAATAAAAACAACGCTTTAATCCTTACCCAGCCTATCTCGGAAGACAAGGTCATTAAAAACGAAGCGGTAAAAATTGAGATTTACAAGGATGTCATTTCCAGAGTTCCCAAGAATATGAACATCATCTTAAAAACCCATCCTAGGGAACTGACACATTATAAAGAGCATTATAAGGATATTACTGTTTTGCCTGCGCTCTTTCCCATAGAAATCCTTGGTTTAAAGGACGGGTTTCACTTTGAGCAAGGCTACACGCTTTTTTCAACAGCCCTGTCCAACTTGGAAATAGTAAGGGAGCGCTTTTTCCTAGGTAAGGATTATTTGGATAAATTTACCGTTGGTGCCACAAGGGATTTGATAAAAAACATGGAAATTCCGTCATAAAAAGCAACAGATGAAGACAAAAACCATAGGCTTTATTCCACTACGGAAAGATTCCAAGGGTATTCCCGGAAAGAACAAAAAGAAACTTTTGGGAAGGCCCCTTTTTACCTGGGCGCTCACAGAGGCCATCTTTTCCGACCTTGATGAGGTTTACGTGTTCACCGATGATCAGGAAATCATTTCTTACATCGACAAAAACTTCTCTTGGAGCAAAAAGGTGAAGACTTTAAAACGGTCTTCTGAAAATGCTTCGGATACATCGACCACGGAATCGGCCATGCTAGAGTTTTCCGGCTTAATAGGGCATCATTATGATATCTTCTGCCTGCTGCAGGCTACTTCTCCCCTCACCAAACGGGAGCATATTAATCAGGCACTTCAGGTATTACAGAAAGGTGAAAAAGATGCGGTTCTTAGCGTCGTGCGCACACATCGGTTTATTTGGTCCGAAGATGGCAAAAGTCTTAACTACGATTACACAAAACGACCCAGAAGACAGGACTTTGAAGGGCTTTTAATCGAGAATGGTTCCGTTTATGCAACCCACAAAAAGGCTCTGTTGGAGTCCAATAATCGGTTAAGTGGTAACATAGGAATCATTGAAATGCCGGAGGATACCCTTACTGAAATTGACTCGGAAACCGACTGGCAAATTATCGAACAACTGTTGACCTCGCGTTTTAAGTCAGAAAAGAAGCCACAACGGATCCAACATCTTATCCTAGATGTGGATGGCGTTTTTACGGATGGCAGAATCGTGTACAATGCAGAAGGTGAGTTTTCTAAAACCTTTGACATGCGGGACGGAATGGGACTGGAAATCATAAGACAGCACAATGTCAACGTGATGGTTATGACTTCCGAGAATTCCGAGACCGTAGCCCAACGCATGAAAAAGCTGAAGATTGCCGATGTGTTTCTCGGAGTCAAGGATAAATTCTCCTTTCTGGAAAACCTGAGAAATGAACAAAACCTAAGCCCACAGGAAATCGCTTACATTGGCGACGATGTCAACGATATGGCCAATATGTTAAGGGTAGGATGGTCCTTTTGCCCCGCCAATGCCACCAAACCAATTAAACAAATTGCGGACATTACTTTGAACAATGCCTCGGCGCAAGGAGCCATTCGCGAAGCCTGTGAATTTATCATAAACTACAATCTAAGATTTAATGACCTATAAAGAACCTTATATCATTGCCGAAATCGGTTGCAACCATAAAGGCGACATGAAAATTGCCAAAGAGCTGATCTATATGGCCAAAATCTTTGGTAATGCCAATGCCGTAAAGTTTCAGAAAAGGAACAACAAGGAATTGCTGACGGAAAAGCAATATAATGAACCCCACCCCAATCCAGCAAATTCATACGGGAGCACCTATGGCGAACACCGCGAATTTTTGGAATTTGATGTAGATCAACATCGGGAGCTCATGGCGTATTGCAACGAAGTGGGCATTACCTATTCCACCTCAGTTTGGGAGACCACATCAGCCAAGGAAATTTCAAGCCTAAATCCCGAATTCATAAAAATCCCATCTGCCTGCAATAATAATTTTGAAATGCTGGGGTGGTTGTGCGATAACTATAAGGGAGAACTCCATGTGTCCACAGGGATGACCACCAAAGATGAAATTTCTACCCTTATCGATTTTTTTGAAGAACGTGGTCGGGCAAAGGATTTGGTGGTATACAACTGTACCTCTGGATACCCAGTTCCTTTTGAGGATATTTGTTTGCTTGACATCCTGAAGCTTAAGGAGCATTATGATTCCCGAGTTAAGAGCATTGGGTTTTCTGGCCATCATCTGGGTATTGCGGTCGACGTGGCGGCTTATACATTAGGTGCCCATATCATTGAACGTCACTTTACACTGGACAGAACTTGGAAGGGAACGGATCATGCAGCGTCCTTGGAACCTATGGGACTTCGAAAATTATGTCGTGATCTTAGGGCAACCCATAAAGCACTCACATACAAATCCAAGGACATTTTGGATATTGAAAGTGTCCAACGGGAAAAACTCAAGTACAAGAAATAAATGAAACCTGATTTTTTACCCGAACTGGACAGCGCATTTAACACGCTACAAGACGGCGGGTTAATTCTCTACCCAACGGACACCGTTTGGGGCATTGGTTGCGATGCCACCAACCCGGAAGCCGTTAAAAAGGTATACAGGTTGAAACAAAGGGAAGACAGCAAGGCATTGATTTGCATGGTAAGCAATCAAGCGATGTTGGAACGGCACGTAAAAGAGGTCCCCGAAGCTGCTTATGACATCATGGACCTGGCCACCAAGCCCACAACCATTGTTTTTGACGAACCACAAGGTATCGCCGAAAACCTTATTGCCGAAGACAATACCATTGCAATCCGGGTAGCCTCGGATAAATTTTGCCAATACCTCATCAATAAATTTAGGAAACCAATTGTATCAACCTCGGCAAATATTTCAGGATTTCCAACACCAAAATCTTTTAAGGAGATAGCACCAGAAATTTTAAAAGGAGTGGACTATGTGGTAAATTTGCCGGACAAAAACAAAAACCCTTCCCCATCATCAATTATTAAATTGGGCAATGATGGTTTGGTCAAGGTAATCCGGGAATAAAATGACGCAGGAATTCCACAAAGAAGCCATACAACATCCCATTTTTGAGCTTATCGGAAAAACTTCGGAAGAGCTGGGCATGGATGCCTACGTTATTGGTGGTTTTGTGCGGGACTATTTGCTGGACAGGGGCAGCCCAAAGGATATTGACGTTGTTGCCATTGGCAGTGGTATAGCACTTGCCGAAAAGGTAGCCTCAAAATTGGAAGGAAAGCCGCAGGTAGCTGTTTTCAAAAACTTTGGGACCGCTATGATAAAGCACCAAGGTTTGGAATTGGAATTTGTTGGTGCCCGAAGGGAAAGCTACCAAAGGAACAGCAGAAAACCCGTTGTGGAAGATGGCACGCTTCAAGATGATCAGAACAGGAGGGATTTTACCATCAATGCCATGGCGCTCTCTCTAAACCCAGCGGATTTTGGCGCATTACTTGATCCATTTGGCGGAAGGCTTGATCTGGATAGGAAATGCATCAGAACTCCTTTGGAACCAGGTATAACCTATTCCGATGACCCTTTACGGATGATGCGGGCCATTCGTTTTGCAACCCAATTGGATTTTAATATTGAGCTGGAATCGCTAAAAGCCATTACCTCACATAAAGACCGGATTAAAATCGTATCCGAGGAACGGATCGTGGACGAGCTCCACAAAATACTACTGAGCAAAAAACCTTCCCTAGGTTTTAAGCTAATGCACCAAACCGGACTCCTTCACCTCATACTTCCAGAACTGACCGCATTACAGGGCATTGAGGAAATTGAAGGACAAAGGCACAAGGATAATTTTTGGCACACCTTGGAGGTAGTGGATAATATTGCAGAGACCACCAACAATCTATGGCTACGATGGGCGGCATTGCTGCATGATATTGGAAAGGCTCCCACCAAACGTTTTCACAAAAAAATTGGATGGACGTTTCATGCACATGAGTTTGTGGGCTCCAAAATGGTGTACAAACTCTTTAAACGATTACGGATGCCCTTGAACGACAAGATGAAATTCGTTCAAAAAATGGTACTCATGAGTTCAAGGCCCATTATTCTTTCCGAAGACCATGTGACCGATTCTGCGGTGCGCAGATTAGTCTTTGACGCGGGGGAATTTGTGGATGACCTTATGACCTTGTGCGAAGCGGATATCACCACAAAGAATCCAAAAAAACAAAAGCGTTACAAGAACAATTTCCAAATTGTTCGTCAAAAAATTGTGGAGGTAGAAGAACGAGACCATGTTAGAAACTTTCAACCTCCGGTTACCGGAGAGGAGATTATGGAAACCTTTAACCTAAAACCTTCCAAGGAGATAGGTATTTTGAAAGACGCTATAAAAGAGGCCATTTTAGAAGGTGAAATTCCAAATGAACATGGTGCTGCTTTTGCCTATATGCTTGAAAAAGGAAAAGAAATGAACTTGACACCTAAAAATGACAAAATCTAACAGACCCATAATCTACTGGCTATTAACTGGGTGCGTATTAATTTTTATCATGGTGGTCGTTGGCGGTATAACACGGCTGACCCATTCTGGACTTTCCATGTCCGATTACAACCTCATCAGCGGTACGCTCCCTCCTAGGAGCGAACAGGAATGGCAAGAGGCCTTTGAGCTGTACCAACAATTTCCTGAGTACCAAAAACTGAATTACCATTTTACACTGGAAGATTTTAAAAGTATCTATTTCTGGGAATGGCTCCATCGTGTTATCGGAAGGTTTATTGGTATTGTGTTCATTCTACCCTTTTTATTTTTCTGGATCACCAAGAGACTTGATAAATCCACCTTGAAGAAATGTTTTATTCTTCTGTTCCTCGGAGGTTTTCAAGGATTCCTAGGCTGGTATATGGTAAAAAGCGGTCTGGTGGACCGCCCAGATGTATCCCATTATAGGTTGGCCGCTCATTTAACTACTGCCTTTATCACCTTTGCCTACAGCCTCTGGGTCGCCCTGGACCTCGTTTTTCCAAGCAAAAAGCAAATTGAAAAGGGTATTCGAAATCTTGTACGTTTCGCCCTGGTTGTTTTATTGCTTCAGATTGTTTGGGGGGCTTTCGTGGCGGGCTTGGATGCCGGCTTTATACACAATCATTGGCCCTTAATGAGCGAAGGAAAGGTTATCCATGAAACTGTTTACATTGAACAACAGCCCGTTCTAAAGAATTTTTACGAAGGAAAGAGCGGGGTTCAATTTGTACATCGGTATTTGGCCTATATAGTAGTTGCCTTTGTACTCCTGATATGGTATAGGACCAAAGATAAAACCCTAACCCTATTTCAACGAAATGGAGTAAAATCCCTTTTAATTCTTGTTGCCCTACAATTTATTTTGGGTGTTCTTACCTTGATATGGGCGGTACCCCTTTGGCTGGGTGTCCTTCATCAGGTTGGTGCCTTTTTTCTTTTGGCCGGTATGACGTTTACCTTACACCGATTCACAAAATAAAATAGTATTTGTTGTAACTTTGACCCTATTTTAATTTTTGCTGATGATCTATAAAATCAGGGTGATTCTTGATGCTGAAGAAGATATTTTTAGAGATTTGGAAATTGAAGCCTCCAATTCTCTGGAAGAATTTCACAATGCCATAACCCAAGCCTTTGGTTTTGGGGGAAGTGAAATGGCATCTTTTTACACTTGTGATGAGGACTGGAACCAAGATGAGGAAATTGCACTTTTTGATATGGGTGAAAATGGTTCCGATGTCCGCTTAATGAACGAGACTTCCCTGGATGACGTATTGACGGAACAAAATCCAAAACTTATTTACGTCTACGACTTTTTAAGTATGTGGACATTTTTCATTGAACTTGCCGATATTGTTGAAAAAGAAAATGGTCGGAGCTATCCCAATCTGCTGTTTAGTTTTGGGGAACTACCAGACTCACCACCCGAAAAAAAGTTTGAATCCAAACCTTCAGTGGATTTTGACGATTCATTCGACAGCTATGACGACTTCGATTTTGATGAAAACTGGAACTAAAGCTCAAATTCAAGTCCAAGGCTCAAACCCATGATTTAGAAAATCATTAAATCTTAGCTTTTATCTTTTAAACCCTTTCCCTGAAATGCTCAACTTTTATTCTGCCCAAATCGAAAATCTTTCCCTGCACAGCGTAGGTAATAAAAGTAAGAACGAACCTATCTTTTTATCCCAAGAGCCTTTTTCGCTCAATGATGAGATGGCGGGCTTGCTCAAAGAGTACTTTTTTAAGCCTTTTCGGGAAAAAGAGGAAAATTATTTTAGGTTTTCCCACGAGGCAGATTTGGAGTTTAATGAAGTGTACCAATCTGTTGAAGCGCTTTTCAAACCATCGTCAAATTTCCATGAGCTGTCCAAGAAAATTACTACCCACCTTTACGGGCAATCCAATCACCCGCACATTAAAAGTGGGGAGGTTTATGTGGTTCATTTTTCTGACATGGTCATCGACAATCAAAAAACAGAGGCCATTGGCATTTTTAAAAGTGAGCTCAAGCACGATTTTCTCCAATTTGCCGAAAAAGGTCAAAATTTAGAGATTTTGATTCGTCAGGGCATCAACATCAACAAGTTGGACAAGGGTTGTATTGTATTTAATGTGGACCAGGAAGGGGGTTACAAAGTACTTTCGGTGGACAGTAACCGTTACGATGCCAAGTATTGGTTAGAAAACTTTTTAGGTTTGATTCCTTTGACGGATGAAAATTTCTATACCAAAAACTACCTAAAGTTCTGTCAGAACTTTGCAAAGGATGTGGTGTTGCCCGCCGAGGACAAACAACAGGAAGTTCTTTTCATGAATCGTGCGGTAAACCATTTCGCCAAGAATGATGCCTTTGAAGAAAGCTCATTTTTGAACGAGGTGATGGAAAATCCAGAACTGATACCGGAGTTCAAACATTACAAGGTTGAAAAAGGACCAAAATATAGTATTGAGGATGTTTCCAACTTTGATATTGCAAACAAGGCCGTGTCCGATGCCCGAAAAAAAATAAAGAACGTCATCAACTTGGACACCAACATTCAGATTAAAATGGATTTTATCAACCCAGAATCGGCCGAAAAATTTGTGGAAAAAGGATGGGATGAGGAGCGGCAGATGTACTATTATTTGGTGTATTTCAACAAGGAACAGAAAAGTTAATCTTAGTTGAAGTTAAAGTGCGGGAGTTCCGGACATTTGCTATTGATAAACGAACTTGACCAGAACCAAATTCCTGATTTCAAACCGTTAAAACCTAGGCATCAAAAATGGTGCTCATATTTACATCCTGGTAATTCCGTCGTACAAAGTCCAAGGCCAAGGACAGTACCTCTCCCATTGTTGTGCAACGTTTGAAACCCATATCTTTGGTAAGCTCGTAAATCTGCAACTTTAGGTCATTAATGTTTTCCTCAAGCGAAATATGGTCCGTTTTGCTAATACTTACCAAACGTTTGATGCGATTGCCTGAACTGATGATGCGTTTGGCCACTATGGAACGCTCTTCTATCTTATACTGATCCACAGAGTATTTCTGCAGCTTGGAACGAACCAATTCCACCATCTGAAAATTTTCCTTGAAAAACTGTGGACGGTATACCTTAAGTTTTCCCTCAAAACACTGCTGGTCAAAATCGATCGCCCTAATTTTGTAGACCACATGGTCAAAATCGTGCACCGGTACAATCACGTAGTTGTAAGAGCGCATATCGCCCAACAATCGAATCATACAGCGTTCATTAAACTTGACGAACTCCTTGGCCAGTTGTGCCTTTTCGGCTTCCGTACATTTAGGCAACATGTCTTCTATAAAAACATCTCCTGGAATTCCTGCAATATGCTCCTCGATCAAGGTGTCGCCATACACCAAAAAGTTTAGGTTATACGGTGAAAGCATATGTTCCAACTCCAACCCGTAAACGCGGGACGCATCTGTTTTTTTTACGTAGAAATAGGTGTAATTATCGTTTAGGATGTTCCGGACTTTAATGCGGAATGGTTTGGAGTTCCCAAAAGTACAGTAGTCCACGGCATCCACATTGAGATATTCCAGAATACGATCGCTACCATCGGAATGTAAAATGGAATAGACCTTTTTAAGACTTAAGTCGATTTCCTCCCGTTCAAAATCGGAATAGTAAACCCTAACCCAAAGTGTATCGGCTCCTTCCGAGTCATAGACCACAACTGAACCTGAAAAGCGCAAGAGGTCCTCATAAAAAATTGGGATTTCTATCTTGCGGCTATATCGGTGCAGGTATCCATCCAATTTTTTGTTGACCGGATACGCTGGTTTTTTCTTGGACATCAGTTTTTCTTCGGACATTCTTTCCCTAATTTGTAACAAAATTGGCTATACCTCGTCAAGTTACTATAAACTAATCAAAAAACGATTCCGTCTTGGAAACAATACTGACCGTACAAAATCTAACCAAAAAATTTGGTTACCTAACAGCTGTGAAAGACTTATCCTTTACTATCGAAAAAGGAAATGTCTATGGCATCTTAGGGCCTAACGGAAGTGGAAAATCCACCACCTTGGGCATTATCCTAAATGTGGTCAATCGCACCACCGGGGAATTTAGCTGGTTCGATGGTAATACCTCCACCCATGAGGCCTTAAAAAAAGTTGGGGCCATCATAGAACGGCCCAACTTCTATCCGTATATGACTGCCATCCAAAACTTAAAATTGGTTTGTAAAATCAAGGAAGTTCCGGATACTAAAATCCAAGAAAAATTGGAGCTGGTAGGACTTTGGGACCGTAAGGACAGTAAGTTCCGGACCTATTCCCTTGGGATGAAACAACGTTTGGCCATAGCTTCGGCCCTGCTCAACGACCCTGAAATACTCATTCTTGACGAGCCTACCAACGGCCTTGATCCACAGGGCATCCACCAAATAAGGGAGATTATAAAAAAGATTGCTGCCCAAGGCACTACCATACTCTTGGCAAGTCATTTGTTGGACGAAGTGGAAAAGGTGTGCTCCCACGTAGTGATCCTTCGCAAAGGGGAAAAATTGTATGCAGGACCCGTAGACGGTATGTTGACAAGCCATGGGTTCTTTGAACTTCGTACCCAGGACCTGGAAAAACTGGAAAGCCTATTGGAAAAGAATGCCAGCTTTGGAAAAATCACCAGAGAGAATGGCACTTTAACAGCTTTTCTAAAGGAGGAGATGAATGCTGAGGAGCTCAATAAACTCCTTTTTGAAAAAGGTTTGGTGCTTTCCCATTTGGTAAAACGTAAAGAAAGTCTGGAAGAGCAATTTTTAACCTTGACCAAAAACAACTAATCAAAAAACGAATGGTACGTTTACTACAAATAGAATTCATAAAACTTTGGAACAACAGGGCCAGTAAGATTCTTATCACCTCTTACTTTGTGTTACTTACCTCAATTGCATTGGTCGCTGCCATAAAATTTGATATTGGTCCCGTACAGTTTCATTTGGCGGACCAGGGTATTTTCAATTTTCCCTATATCTGGCATTTCAACACCTTTGTCACGGCCATTTTCAAATTGTTCTTGGCCATTGTCATCGTCTCTATGATGGCCAACGAGTATAGCAATAAAACCATCAAACAAAACCTTATAGACGGTTTGTCCAAAAAGGAATTCATCGCTTCCAAATTTTTGACCGTCATCTCATTTTCACTTATTTCAACCATCTTTGTCTTTGTGGTTTCCATGATTTTGGGTTTGGTGTATTCAGATTACAACGAAATCTCCATTATCTTCTCTGATTTGGAGTTTCTTATTGCCTTTTTTGTAAAGCTGGTAGGGTTCTTCTCGTTCTGCCTGTTCTTGGGCATCTTTGTGAAACGCTCAGCCTTCGCCTTGGGATTTCTAATTTTATGGGTGATTTTGGAACAAATGATATTTGGACTTCTGGGTTGGCAGGTGACGAGTTGGGAAAATGCCAAAACGATTAAAAGCCTGTTTCCGCTTGAATCTATGGCAAATCTTATCAAAGAGCCTTTTTCCAGGCTTTCCGCAGTTCAAAATATTGGGCAGCAGATTGGGGAAAACATGAGTTTTGATTACCACGTCTATTGGTACGAATTTTTGATTGTCATCCTTTGGACAGCAATTTTCGTCTATTTATCATACGCATTGTTGAAAAAGCGGGATTTATAGTATCTTGTCAGGTACTGTTATCCTTTGAATGCTATATAGATAT
>JBCCUY010000078.1:0-11803 GCA_039196145.1 Bacteroidota bacterium | reverse complement strand
GTTTTGTTACAATTATGCCGGATACCGATATCGTGGTATCGGGTAGCACCATGAATGTCTGCAGTTCCCTGTAGCTAAGCTTATGTGTATTCTGATTAAATCCAGAGGAATACATCGGGCTTGTAAAATATCTATTCGGGCTGACCTTATATTGACCAATGGGAAGAATAGCCTGGAAATGACCGGTAGTATCCACCATGGTCTTAACCCACAGATTTGGGTGCTCCTTGGATACCAAATCAATGGAATTGATACGTTCTAAGGGGTCAAGTTTTTCCATATCTATGCTACCGCTTATTTTGCCCGTTTGGGTTTGGGAGCCGAGTAGAACCACATCACCTAATTTTTGGGAACCAAAACTTTTCCCGAATCCGTCTTTCCAAAGCAATAGGGTTTCGTTGCTACTGCTTTGGTCGTGGTCAATCATCATAAAATCCAACCCTAGGGTATTATTGACTTTAATTTGACCCTCCATTTGGATTTCCCACTCATACTGAATGCGATTCCCCATCCTTTTTCTCGCAACCTTTGCTTTGTCCAAGGTCAAAAAATGGTTCTCGGTCCTATATGTTCCGGGTTTGTGGTGCACCTCCAAAACTCGATCAGATGCCACATAGAACAAAGGAGAACCTCCCTGAATATTATGGAGTGCATCCACGTACAACAACATATGGTCTTGGGTAGTATGGCGTTGACCATTATCCCCAATAAAGTCATCATCCAAAACCTCAATAGCAATATGTAGCAGTTGCTGTTTTTCCTGGTAGGAAACCGCAAATTGGGCTGAAAAATCCTCATTGGATTCGTCATCGTTCCCAAAAAAATGTTCCATACGGTACCAGTTCACTGTTTCCGGCCAATCCTTGAAACTTCCATCCAGACTTATTTCATCAAGGGGTCGTGCAATAGCTATCTCCTGAGAAATAGCATGCTGCATCATAGAGACCAAGGCAACAACCGAAAGAAATGTCTTTTTCATAGAACTATTGGAATTTTAGGGACACCGATTCACTGGTGCGGGGATTAATAAATTGAAGTATGGGTTTGGATTCCTTTTGATACGTGACCAAAAACTGCAAATAGGTTTCATCATTTTTAATTGGAGGTGAGGCGAATGCTGTTTCAAACATTTTCGCCAAATCTCCCGAGGACCTTGAACCTATATCCAGGCTATCCAAAAATTCATACCGGTTACAGCTCCGATTTTTATGGTTATCAGTTTTGTAATCGGAGTTTTGAATAGGAAAATTGGTGTGGTAATACACCGAATCAATTTCCGTGACATGGACATTTATTTCGTTCTTTGAAATTTCTAAATTCATCACGCCCTCACCAGAAATCAACATTAGATTTTGAGCTATGGCCATGGGGGTATGCTCAATAAAATGCCTGGCCTCTAAAATCGATTCCATCTGTAACAGCTTCCTCACGACAAAAACCAAAGGCAATCCCTCGATGTTCATTTTAAGCATAGGCAGGGAATTGCAACTAACGGCCAGATTCTCCGACACACCACTCAAGGCAATGCTCCCTGGCATGGTAAACACATAGTGATCGCTGTGCCGTAATAGAATGGGCTGGCCCGATCCGTGGAGAAATTGTGGCAAATCCTGATTATAGGCCAAAATGTTCTTGTCCGTTCCACGATACGCCATATTGGAACAGCTTTCATAATTGGAAGTGCAAAAATTATAGATTTCCTCCCCAAGATTAAAAAGCAATACTAAATCCCGATCTAACCCAGCTCCATCGGCAATACCATTGATCTCCGCAAGGAGCTCCGGGGCATATTTTTCAATTGCTTTGACAAAACCGGTATGCTTGTGCACAATATTGCGCATGCTATCCAGGTCTATGTTCAGCGCATCGGTTATACCTTTATGCCATCCATTTACTTGAAGGATAACTTCTTCCTTAAGTGCAGCCCCATGTCGTTTCCCGTTGGCATAAGCATCACCGCCTTGTTCAATGAGGTAAATGGATTGAAAATTATGCTCTTGTTTTTTAGGTTCCTTTTTGGGGGAACATCCCACAAAAAACAAGATTAGGGCTACAAGTAGGGAGTTACGCACTGGATAAATTATTTAGTCGGGATAAAAATAGGCCATGCCACTAAAGCTAAATTGTATAATAGCGAAATGCTTCTTTTTGATTGGTGATAAAGACCTTTTTCCTGTTCAATTGTTTGGGCGAAAAACCCCAATATTGCTTAAAGTCCTGGTTCAAATGGGATTGGTCATAATATCCATGTTTATAGGCCAAATCTGTAAGGGCTATGTTGATCGCGGTATGTTTGAGTTCCTCGCTGAAATTCCTGAACCGCATCCCTATGGAATACTGCTGCGGGCTTAACCCAACGGCCCTACCAAATTTGGTTTCGACAGTTCGGGAGGATTTTTGAAACTTCGAGACTATTTTGGTCTTTGCTCCCTTAAAATCCGTATACTGGGCATCGAAGAGTAAACAAGCTTGCCTAATCAATTGCCATTCCCAATTGGTTTTGGCCCTGTCCTCCAACTCCTGACTTAGGATATCCAAAATTTTTTGTTGGTCCACGATGGGATGAAGTCCAATCAATTTGCGATAAAGACTTTTGCTCACTTCTTGGAATGGCACTGTATGATTCAAGCTTTCCTTAAAATTGAAGTTGGACAATAGGGAAAGCGCCCAGGGTTCCAATTTGATGAAGGTGATATGGGTTTCCGGTAACAATTCCACATCCAGGGGTCTGTTCATCTGTCCGCCCAAATAAATGCCCTTTCGAAAAGTCTCAACGGTTTTGGCTCTATACGTCCTATATCCGTTTCCCTGAACAAAAGCCAGTTCAAAACGTCCATCGCCCACCAAAAATCCTGTATTCCTTTTAAACAAGGTAGAGGTATTTTCCAGAATCCAAATCTTTCTGATAAAGGAATGGTGTGCTTGACTTGGCGCCATATCAAATCTTATTGCAAGTCAAGTTAGGAAAAAGAAACAATATCAAAAACCTACGGAAGTAGTTGTAAACAGATATGTTAGAAGTTAGTAGGGTAGCAAACCATTAAGGTTTATTGGTGACCACTAACTCGTCATGCTCCCATACCCCGCTAGCCACAACATCGCCTTTTTTGCCAAAAAATGCGCCCTCACCGGTACGTTCGTCATCTTTCCAGAGGCCAACAAATTTTTCACCATTGGGCCAATTGTAGGTCCCCTTTCCAGAACGCTTGTCATTTTTGTAGGCTCCCACATAGTATTGGCCATCATGCCAGTAAAAGGAACCCTCTCCATGACGTTCATTATCCTTCCACTCCCCAACATATCGGCTGCCGGTGTTTAGAATAGCAACACCAAAACCGTTGGCCTTACCATTTTTAACCTCTCCAACATAGTGCATTTGGCTTCCTTTGGAATTGGAAAATGTTAAATATTGTCCTGATGATTTTTGTTGCAACTGACGCTGCATTCTAGCAATCCTGGCCTTCGCCTTTTCAAGAACAAAACTCAAGGAATCAAATTGTTGTATTTCTTTCGGAGAACTATCAACCAAGGTCTTAAGTGAATCCAGCAATTCCATTTGGGCCAATTGCGCAGAATCTTTTTCCGGTCTAGCCTTTAGTTGCAGTAATTTTTTGGTCAACGAAATGCGAAGTTCTAGTTCCGTCCCTTCCATAGCTTCGTCTTCCCCAAACTTTTCTTGATACGCTTTTAATGCCCCAGAATAGTCATCTCCATCTATGATCATGGCATCAATCTGTGTCAATTCCTGACCATCAACACTTTTTGCATTCATCAAATTCTGCTGTTCTATCTTTTGGGCCTCGAGTTGCTGTTTCAAGTCTTTGGTTTTCCCAAAATAGTAGCAGGAAACGCCAAAAGTGAGCACAAATAATACGAAAACAAACTTGGTCAGGTGTTGATTTTTCATGATAGATGTCTAAGACTATGCATGATATACGTTCTTAATCATCGAAATGGATGGCGGGAAGCTTATTTTTTACCCTTCTAATGTCTGGGGAGAAATATAAATGGAACCTCATAGTCCAACTTTGTTTGAAAATGCCCCCGTTTTCCAAGGTCTGTCCTTGGGAGTACATAAGTCCTCCAGCGACCGTCAGCCTAGGGGTTAAGATATAACCCAAGGTCGTGGTCAAACGTAAATCTTCCATGGGACTTGCCACAACCGCCTTCCCACTTTGCATGATTAATTCTGCTTCCGGAGATACATATAAGGTCTTCGGTTCCAACTTGTGATTGTTCAATGGCACCTTGGCCCTGAACATATAACGCCAACGATTTCTGAAAATATATTCGCTGTCATCAGCAAATCCCTTGGTCCACCTGTGCTCTATTCTAATCCGATGGTAGAACATGGCACTATAGACCGGCTGCGCAAATTGATATTGGTGCCAAATTCGAAATTCGGGAACCACTGGGCGATCATCCGAATCTTCATCCGTGTTAAAATTCACCCTAAGTACCCCACCCAAACTAAAGTTCACCTTTTTGGAATAGATATATCCAATGGCATGGCGGTTATAAATTTGGCCGATCTGCCCAATAAACGGGGTATCTTCAGTTTCCTCGAACCTAAAATGCGTTTGTGCGTCCCAGAACAAACGTTTGGAAATCCGAATATTTCCGTAAGTATTGAACCAAATTTTGGTTTTAGGGTCCTTAAACTTGGATTCTTCGGGCAAAACTTCTCCTTCTTGTGCACTGACCGAACCGAACATCAAAATCAGGCCAACCAATCCAATGGAATACTTATATAGCTTTTTCATGACTAGTCGTCCAGGGATTGAAGGTTGAACAAATTGAGTATGGTAGCCGGGTTCTTTTCCTTACGAAGTTTCCGTTCCAATTTAGAGGTATCCGCATCACGCAGTTCCAACATACGGAGGTCTAAGTTGGTTAAGAGGTTGTTTATATTTTGAGCATTTCCGCAATTCAAATCATCTATGACCTTATTGAGGATATACGGGATTAAAACATTCTTGTAGGCACCAGTTATGCGTTTTTTGACCTCCTCGTTCATAATGTTTGCCATAAAGGGGTTCCAAACGGCATCCATATATGTTTCTTGGATATGTTCCCACTTTCCTGGTAGATTGGCAATTTGCAATGCCAAGCCGTCCAACTGCTCCAAACACTTCATGATCTGCTTGCCTTGCTCAATTTTTTCTGGACTGTCCTCCATATTGGAGTATGCTTTTAGTTGGTCCTCGGCAAAAGATTGAATTTTTTTCAACGCTTTGCTTTCAAGTCGGTTTGTTTGCGCTTGAAGGGAATCGGTAAGCTTGTTCAGATGATCCACGTTTGCAATCATGGTTTCTTCCAGGCCAATTACTTCCTGTAATCGACTTTCTTTTTGAAGTCGGTCATTTAGAAGCGCTGCAATGGAGTCCAGACTGGAAGCAGTATATGCGGTCATTTTTTGGACCGAAGGGATATCCAAGGTTTTCAAATCATAGTTTTCCAAATACGGACCTCGAAAACTCCGGGTTTCCTTATTGGAAGCATTCAGGATTTCCAATGTTGGGGATGGTATTCCATCGGACCATAAATAATCTAGAAGCTGCTTTCTTGGGACAAACTCCAAAAGGTTTTCCCGTTTATAATCCAAAAGTTTCCCGCTTGGCTCAATGAACCGTGTACTTAGCTCTTGCGTAACTGCATATAAAAATTGTGCTTCCTCATCCGAACGTCTCAGAATATTTAATTGGGTGTCATTCAATAACGCTTGACTTACCCCTGCAGATCGTTGGTGAAGTATTTCAAGATCTTCAAATGCGGCCATTTCCAGAGAATCCAACGGATAATGACCGACCTTAACCTTGAACTGCGGTAAAAACTGTGATTTTCCTATAGTTGAAAGTATAGCATCAATCTCCTTATAATAATCAGCATTTTGGGTTAACAACTGATTGATTCCAGTAGTTCCCAATTCTATCGAACCCAAACTTGCATTCCACAATTGGAGAATCTTCAGGTATCGGGCATCCAGATTGATTGTCTCTTCTTTAGGTAACGAGCTCCCATACAAGGACCAAGCCTCTGTTGACCCATCATTAAGTTTTTCTACCTTTTGAAGCAATCCATTATCGAAAAACCAACTTTCCGAAGTTCCCGAATCATTATCGGTATACAGGGTCCACACATCATGGGCCAGTCCGTTTCTTAAAAAACGTCCCACCAAGGTGCTACTCTGGTTTTCAATCTTAAAACTTTTCTGAGGTATTCCGTTTTCAAAGGTTATGGTGCTGTTGAACAAGTTTTCTTCAACCTCAGAGTTCTCAATTTTTTTAGAATCAAAAGTCCATAAACCATTGGGCTTTCCCATGCTTATGGTTCCCGAAGCACTATTGGTGGTGCCGCTTACATTCAAGCGATATTGCAAATCGACCACCTTGGTATCCACTCCGGATTGAAACTCTCCAAATTGAAAGTTCCAGTCTCCATTGGGATAACCGTTTTGAAATCCTCCAGTAAATGAAAAGAAATTGTCCTTGTCCTCCAATAAAGCATTCAGATTGGATCGGATCATACTAAAAGGGCCATCCAGTATGGTATCGCCTACAACGACTCTGAAATCGTATTCAGCCTCCCCATTAAACTGGCCCACCGTCAAGGGGCCTTTAAAGTGTTGCTTTTCCTGTGCAATACCCCAAATAGAGGTGTGCAAACACAAAAGCAGTAGCAGTTTGGTTATTGGTTGTGTTCTCACATTGTTGATTTTCACCTAGTATAGGTTCACTCTAAATACGCATGTAACTTAAAATAGGATGTTTTGTCAGAGGATTTTTCTCAAAAAAAATTGAAAACCCAAAAAAGCCTTGTTATTCTGTCAAATGGGGCAACCGTCAATTGGAAATGGGCATTGGTCAATTGTGTACTTAAATTGAAATGGCTCGTACGTAATTTTTCAAGCAGATATTTTCTAATAACCAAGAACCCTCACCTTATGAGAACTTTTTTTTATGTGCTGTTTTTTCTATCGTTTGTTATTGTCAGTTGTAAGGATACAGCGTTGGAACATGCCCTAGCTGAGGCTACCCTACAACTAACGGAAACGGAAGAACTTGTGCAAAGGAGCAATTTGGCCTTGGAAGCCAGTCATAAACGTATTCTACTATACGAGGAAACCAAACAAAATTTGGTCAAAGCATCCAATGAGGACTATACCCTGCACCTTGATATCGTTGACGATAACCGACTTCGATTTTCACTTTGGGAGTATCCTAAATCCACTTCTACCCTTCCAAAACTTGTCCTTTATGGAGGCGAAGCGGGAAAGACTGGGACTTGGGGTGTTATGCAGTATACTTTTGACCAAAGGGAACAACGTTTCATTGTGGAAACCGTTCCTATGCGCCGCGGCTCCAAACAATATCATGTTTTTTTGGAACGATTGGATAACGGCACGCCAAAATACTATGGCAAAATGACCAATTTAAAAACCACCCCACATTGAAAGATCTATGTCACCAGCCCAAATTCCTCAATCAGTTGTCTTGTAAATGCTGATATACTGCCTGAAGCAATTCGTCAACCAATTGATAGCGGAGCAAAGGACCGTTTTGAGACCTACTTTGGTTGTTCAGCATAGCAATACTAACCTTGGTTTCGGGGTCATAGAACATATAGGAGCCATAACCTCGCATTCCACCTGTGTGACCCCAATGGGATTTTCCAGCGAAGGTAACTTCCCGTATTCCAAGTCCATATCCGGTAAAAATGGTATCATCGATAGGTTGAAAATCCAACATCTTAGTCTTGGTAGTTTCAGACAATAGTGTCCCGTTAAATAGGTGCTGCGGCCACATGGACAAATCTGAAGCTGTTGCGAAAACATCCGCAGCAGTATAGAATATGCTATGATACGCTGGTCCAAATTCAGCCAAGATGTTTTGGAGTGTTCCGTCCCCATTACTGTCCCGCCAAGGTGTGGCCACTGGACCAACAAGGTTTTCGTTAGCAGGAAAATATATGGAGTTCATTTGCAATGGCCCAAACAGTTTTTCCCTAAAGACCTCACCCACGGTTTTTCCGGTAACTGCTTCTATGATCAAACCCAATACCAAATAATTCGAATTGGAATATTCATACCGCTCCCCTGGAGCAAAGAATGGTGTTCCCACATAATCCACCAACTCTAACGGAGGGATTGGTGTATTTAAATCCCCCTCTACCCTTGACCAGATATCTGGATGCCTAAAGTAACCGTGAAGTCCGGCAAAATGCCCTAGCAATTGTTCAATGGTAATGGAGTCGTCAATGTTTTCAGTATCTAAAGTGAGCCACTGGCTGATGGGGTAATCCAAACTCAAGGCGCCCTCATCGCCTAGTTTTAATACGGTGGCTGCCACAAAGGTTTTGGTAATGCTGGCAATTCCAAATCGCATGTTGGCAGCTATTGGAGTGTCACCACTGGAGATACCCCCTTGTAAACTCCACTCTTCCACTCCATCGACCCTAATGGAAACCGATGCGCCCAGCAATTTATCAGTGCCGATTTTTTCATCCACCAGGGTCTGTAATTCTTCGGCAAACAAAGCCTCTTGATCTACTGGTGGCGTCTCATCGGCCTTATCGCTAGAGCATCCAGATAGAAGTACACCGGACAGTAAGGTCATAGCTATTAATATCAATGGAGCACAGCCGAGTCTAACGTGGGTAAAATATGTTTGTCTTTTAAGGGTCATAAACTTTATTTTGAAGCGTTCAAGTATTTCTCAGGAATTTTATGTTCTTCATTTTCGGCGGCCCAGGTGGTGCTAGCAATCCACCAGCGACCATCCACCCATACCAATTGATAACAATTGATTCCCTTTTTATCATACGTCCCTGTAAGATTTTTGGCATGATAGGACTGGAATGCATTTGCCACTCCGTTGAATTCATTGACCGTTAAGCCGGTAACTACTTCATTAAAGCCATCCCTGCCATATAAGGGACCAACATATCTGATAAACTCTTCAACCGAGAAAGATCTTGCGCGATTTGAGGGGTTCTTGGCTTTGGGATTCAGCAAAATCTTTTGGGCAGTAGGGAGAAATAGGTTCCTATAGGTATCCCAATCTGGCTCCTCGCCAATTTCAACGGAAATAACTTCCAACATGGTGTTGACAGTTTCTTCCACGGTTTGATATTTTTGGTGCTGTGCATGGGAAAAATATCCTACGGCAAATAGGGATAAAAAAAGTAGTTGTTTCATTAAGCGGTTCATTTATAAGTTAAACTCTTCCAAGCCATTTCCAATGTGGTTGACACCATATCTTCCGTGACTTCGAACTCGTGATTTAGTTTAATCTGAATTATTGTGGATAAACTATTGTAAAGCCAACGCATGATCAGTACGGGATTTGTATTGATAAGCACGCCTTCTCTGATGCCCTCTTGGATCAAATCAAAAGCTACTTGATAGTATCCGCGGGCATACTCCCTGAGTTGATTTGGGATCAATGGGGAATAGCTGTAGGTATCATGAAACCTAAAACGATTGGGAAACTGCGTGTAATAATCGTAGCCCTTTCTCCACAGCAAATCAAAACGAGACTTAAAATCAAGCTGTTCCTCTTCATCGGTAAAAGCAATGTGCTTCCCCAAGGATTCCAAAATCTCAAGGTAAACACCCTCAATCAATTCCTCCTTACTTTTAAAATGATGATAGATGGTTCCGACAGCTACTTGGGACTTTTCTGAAATCAGCGCCATGGAAGTTTTCTGGATACCTTGATCCACAAAAAGTTCAAGGGAGGTCTCCAGTAGAATGGCTCGTTTTGAGGTGGTTTTAATCATATAGACTGAATGTTCATTCGGTAAATTACAAAAACTTACCAAATGAACAAATCAGTCCTTGTTAAAATTGAGGTTAACCCCTCAGAATAGAAACATTTTCTTGATAATTCGCTTTCTCATCCTATAATAGGCCTTACCGTACTCCTTGGACGCTGAACGCAAACCAGAATTTGAAAAGATGGCCACGGTCATGTCTTGTTTGGGAAAGTAATAGAGATCCGTGGTAATTCCTATTCCCCTACCCGAATGACCCATCAAAAACTTATACGGGAAGCTTTTGTCCGCCATTAGGCCCAAGCCATAATCCGGGTCTTTTTCATCGTTCCATGTCATCATTTCCCTTAGGGTTTTCTTATTTAGAATTTCACCACCCATGAGCTTCTGTAAAAATCGGCTAGCCTCTTCGATAGTACTGTATACCCCATCATCGCCACTGTACCAATTTGTGGTCTCGATGGTCTCTGCAGAAAGGTTCTCGGTATTCCCATCCTGATTGATATCCCCATAGTGCTCCACCAGTCTCTCCGGTGGTGTTTCCTTATAATAAGTGTCTTTTAAGCCGTACTTTTCAAAAAGCTCTCTTCGCATATAGCTTGTGTGTCCTTCAGGAACTACTTTATCCATTATCATGGAAAGCAACAAATAATTGGTACTACTGTATTTGTATTCTCCCAATGGTTTGGTATGCTCCGTAATTCCGTAGGCATAATCTCTAAGAGCATCCATATGGGATAGCGTATCCAATTTGAGGTTTCCTGTTAAATAGAGCTCGTTCAACTCTGGATTTCTGTTGTAATTGTATAATCCTGAAGTATGTCCCAGCAGATTTCTAACGGTAACTTCTTTTGCCGTTGGAAACCCTTCAATAATTTCTGCGGGCAAATACTTTTCGATCTTGTCGTCTAACCCAATTCTCCCTTCCTGAACCAGCTTTAAAACGGCGACGGCGATGTACATTTTTCCAATACTTGCCAAACCAAAGATATTGTCCTTATTCAAATGTGTTTTTTCCTCCAAATTGGAATACCCCGAAGTTCCTATCCATGTACCCAATTTTGGGCTTTTAATATAAATGGATACTCCAACAAGTTTCTCCTGGGTAGCATCATCCATATACTCTTGGATCTTTGCTAATTTTCGCTGTGGTTGCTGGGAATAACTTAGGCTCAATGCCAGTCCACATGCTATGGCAGCAAGCACAATCGTCAATTTAATTTTTTTCATGATTTCTTGTTTTTTGATTACTCCAAAGGAATTTATCCTGCCGGGCAATCAAAAGAAAAAGGGACAAGAATTAAGCGAAATGCTATTAAATGAGGGCCGAACTGCTATGGTACCACTTCCGAAATTGGGCGGCTTTAAGTCTACTGACGGTAATATGATGTTGATCCAAGGGACTCATCAGACCAATGTCTATTTTACCGTAGGTGGATGGGGAAATAGACGCAATCCTATCCTTCTTGACTACCGCATTCCTAGATGCTAAAAAGAACTGGTGCTTGGGCAAGTGGGATGTTAAACTATCCAAAGTCCCGGGATATACAGCCCTCGTGGTGTGGTAATACACCCAGACTACCCCGTGTTGAGTTTCCGCATGGATAACATCGTCAATTGGGACCCTAAGATTTTCATTTCTCCGTTGCAGTTTAATGTAGGTATCTGATTTATCCAATTCTACCTTAATCTTACTTAGGGTTTCCTTGGAATAATCCAATTCATGTTCAGCAAGCCTCCAATTTCTATAGAAGTGCATTACCCATTTGACCAGGGTAAGTAAAAGTGCAACAAGAAAAACACTAAGATTAATGATCAAAAGCTCCTTTGCAGTGTAAAAATCATCACCTATTAACCAAATATATAGATTGCCCACCAAATTTATAATTACCAACAAGGTGAGCGTCAAGAAGCTCAGCTGACAGACAAACCGCTTCCCCAACTGTCTTGTCCAAGGAATACGATGTTCCAGTTTGCCGTCTATAAAACGGTTGATTTCCGTGAACAAAATCGAAAAAGCAATGGCTGT
>JBCCUY010000077.1:0-11861 GCA_039196145.1 Bacteroidota bacterium | reverse complement strand
GATACCTGGGAGTTTTACGATTTGGAAAAAGACCCCCAAGAACTCTACAATGCCATCAATGATGAGGTATATACCGCAGAGGTAAAACTGCTGCACAAAAAACTGGACAGTCTTCAACTGCATTACAAAGTGACGGAAAAAGAGTTTGAAAAAGCACCAAAAGAAGATATCTTGGAGGCCAACGAATCCTTTAAGCGATTAAGGGGAAATCCAATTCAATGAAAAAAGCCTTTTTATTACTCTCTTTGTTCACCGCTACTTTGTCCATAGGACAATCTTTGGGGGTCATGAGCTATAACGTCCGATATGACAATCCGCAGGATGGTGAGAACCGATGGGACAACAGGAAAGAACATTTGATATCCCAATTAAATTTTTACGCACCCGATGTTTTTGGTACCCAAGAAGGCCTGCTACATCAATTGGAGGATTTGAAAAATGGTTTGAATGCCTATGGCTACGTTGGTGTTGGGCGTGATGATGGCAAGGAAAAGGGTGAATTTACGGCCATTTTTTATCATCAAGAAACGGTGGAACTTTTAAAAGGCAACACTTTTTGGCTTTCACTTACACCAGATCAGCCCAGCAAAGCCTGGGATGCGGCCTTACCTAGAATTTGCACCTATGCCCTGTTTAAAATGAAGGAAAGCGGACGGCTATTTTATGTCTTTAATGCCCATTTTGATCATATCGGGGAACAAGCAAGAGTTGAAAGCTCGCTATTGATCTTATCAAAAATCAAGGAACTGAACACTAGTGGATTGCCTGTAATCTTGATGGGAGATCTCAATATGGACCCTAACAGTACAGGGTACTCAGCAATAATAAAAGAAATGAAAGACTGCCATATTGAAGTGGGTACAAAAGCCTATGGCCCCGAAGGGACCTTCAATAGCTTTGATATCACAAAACCTACTGACCATAGAATCGATTATGTATTTGTCTCGGATGGGTTTAGGCCCTTAAAAAGTGCCATTTTTAGTGCAGTGTTCAGTGGTTTATACCCCTCGGATCATTTTCCTGTATATGCAGAACTTGATTTCAAGAAGTAACGATTTCAAGTCGAATAAATCCGCTTAAAATTTCAGTTTCTCGTCCTTGTTCCAAAGCCCCCAATACGCTCCAACGTCCCCTTCGTCGCCCACTTTCCAAGATTCATCGAACGAAGAGAAATAGAATATTTCGACATCCTCTTCTTCAGACCATTTTTGGGTATTCATGAAGTACTTCATAAAATTTGCAAAAGACGGGAAAGCACCCTCCAGATTTGTGCCTTGACTGGGCCAACCTGTCTCGGAAATGATAACTTTTTTACCATTACCCGCCCGTTCCGCTTGCCGGAACATGTCTTTCATATACAATAGGGAATAATCCAAATCGCAGCCTTCCCAAAATGGGTAGCAATTGGCCAAAATTACGTCACAGGCCTCAGTAATTCTAGGCCGTTCCCGGAACTCATAATAGGCATCCACATAACCTACGGTGGTCCCTGGAATAGCCCCCTTGACCCTATGGATAAAATGCAGTAATTCGTCTTCAGTAAGGTCACCTCGGTACATCACCTCATTTCCCACTGCCGCAATATCCACATAACCTCCTTTGGCCAATTCAATCAAACCTGCAACTTCTCTTTCGTTAATTTCCGGATTATCCCCCAGCCAGGCACCCACCATGGTCTTAATCCCATATTCTTTTGCTATACGGGGTATGGCCTCATTCCCATCTGTGCATGAAAAGGACCGAATCCATTTGGTATAGGGTTTAATGATTTTCATACGTCGATGGATTTGTTCCTCAGAAATTTGGTCTCCAGGTTGTTGACCTTCGGTATAAGGACTAAAGCAAAGGCCGTGCATTCCGTCATTTAAAACTTCCCTGCACAATAGTTTGAGTTCTTTTTCACTCTTGCCAGCATAATCCAACGAGGCCAGATTTAAAAATCGTTCTGCTTTATATGACATAGTTGTTCTTCAATTATTAAACTTAATTCTATACATTGTTCACCCCTACTACATATTTAGAGGCTAATTTTTCCTTTTTTCCAATTCCATCCTTATGGCATTTGCGCGTTCTTCAGTGACTCTATAGCTCCTCATGATAAACATTGCGGCCAAGGTTCCCAACATGGGGAAAAAGCAAAAGAAGGCATGAAGTCCATCAACTGCAGCTTGCTGTTTCGTGGTGGCCAAATCAGGATTAAATCCAACAATAGCAATAATAATCCCACCCAATCCTCCGGCAATGGCAAAACCAACTTTGACCATCCACCAATAGATGGCTCCAAAAATTCCTTCACGTCGTTTCCCTGTATTGATTTCATCAATATCGATTACATCTGCGGTCATGGACATCATGATAGTGAACAAACTTCCTATTCCAAATGAAAACAACGGTAAGGCCATAATATACATCCAAGGTTTGCCCGGCACAAAAAGAAAATACAACATGATGTATCCCACCACTGAGATAGCCTGTGATAGCATAAAAGCGTTTTTCTTACCCATTTTTTTTGACATCCAGGTTACTACCGGAATCACAATAAAAGTCGTGCCCAAAGCGCCCAAACAGCCAAACAGGGCCACCCATATGCCCGTAGCGCCAGCATCTCCATTGAACAATTTATAAACAATGACGAAATAGGTGAGCGTGGCAACCGTATTGAATGCATTAAAAATCAAAAATGTTGCTCCACATAGTTTCCTAAACTCATTTATTTTGAATGCTTCCTTAAAACTATAGGCAATCTTCCTTAAACTGCTCCCGATATTCGCCAAATTCAAGGGCTCATAGTCTTCGTCCAATGTTGACTTACTTTTGATGAAAATTGCAGGAACCATGGCGCAAAGCGCACATGGGATGGCCACCCAAACCGCTAGTTCCCGAACGGCAACATCTGAAGACGGAAACCAATCCTTGTCATCCATAATAACCCAAAACCAGGGCGCAATAACCCAGGCCCACTGGCCTATCCATTGGGCTACGGCCATGATATTGGTGCGCTCGTGAAAGTCATCACTCATTTCATAACCCATGGCTACATAGGGAACGCTAAATAGGGTCAGTCCCAAGTAGAATATTGTGGCCCACAGAAAGAAGTACCAAAAATTGTACTGTAGCGAATTTTCAGCATATAATTGCCACATGAAAATAAATGCAACGCCCATCAAGATCCCACCAATCAATACATATTGCTTTCGCCTTCCATATTTGGATTTGGTGTTGTCCGAGATGTAACCCATTATAGGGTCGGTAATGGCATCAAAAATCCGAGGAAAAAAATATAATAGGGACCAAAGCCATCCATTAAATCCCAAAGATTGCACCAATACCACCATAAAAATGGCAAGAATGGCCGGGAACATTTGGTTCGCAAACATTCCGATACCAAAAGCTACTTTTTGGCCGAAAGGGACTCTTCTGGTAGCAGTAAACATCATCGTTGGGTTGACCTATTCATTGAACTTCTTTTCGAATTAATTCCTATATGCCTAACGGTTTAAAATACTCCTCTACAGTTTTTCTTAGTATAAATTACAAGGCGTTCCACTTCTTTGGCTCCTGCCGGCATTTCTGCCAGTTGCAAACCGGGATAGTCATCAGCAGCTTTCCAGTTGGCAATAGTAGTACTGAAAAAGGCCGATGCTTCGGAATCAGCTTCATAAATAATCAAATCATAAGCTTCACCTTTATCCCCTCCAAAACGGGTAACCACTTGCCATTCACCATCTCGCTTGTAGGAGGTGTTTGTGTGGTCGGATTGTGGATAATATCGGTCATCTGTGGGTCGGATAATTACCCAGATGTCCTTTGAATGCCCCTCAGGATAGACCCCCATGGTCAAAATGCGACAGTCCACGGAATCCTTTTCAATAGGGGAAACTACCTTAACAGCATCCACTGTTCCGCTAATCTTTAATTTATTACCAATGGAAACCTGCTCCATTTGGGTATTGTAATTCACAAGATCTGATGAGTAGCTCCCAAAAATGACCATCAAAACACCTATGATCCCAAAGGCCAATACCAGTTTGCTGCCGAGAAATCCTTCTCCCGAGTTTCCTTTTCTATTGCCCAATAAAGCGAGTAAGACCAAGAAAACTCCAATTACTACAATTATTATTTTTGTTGACATTGTATTCTATTTTTCGATTTATCTCTTTTAGCTTTATAAAACTCCGCGACGCTCTTCCAACTGCGCTTTGATATCCTTTGCCCTTTCTTCGGACAAGCTATATTTCCACATGACCCAAATGGCCAAAGCCGCCGTAACCACGGGAATAACGATGTCGGCAATTCTTAATTTGGTCAGCGTATCGACCGTTTGAGTTGCGGCATTGCCGTCAAAACCTATAACCTTCAACACTAAACCTCCCAGAACTAGAGCCAAACCTTGCCCGAGCTTTACCACCCACCAGTACAGGGCACCAAAAGTCCCCTCTTTCCTAGGCATTCCGTTTAGAAGTTCATCCAAATCGCATACATCGGCCGTCATACTCATCATGAGGGTGAACAAACTGCCCAAACCAAAAGACATCAAAGGTATTGGAATAAAGGAAAGCCAAATGTTCTCAGGGGTAAATGCCCACCATTTCATGAGGTATCCAACAATGGATAGTGCTGTGGAGATGATAAAAGCTTTCTTTTTTCCCCATTTTGTGGCCATTGCCGAAACAATGGGAATCACCAAAAAGGCCGATACCAATGCCCCAATGGAACTAAACCAGGCCGGCCATGTTGAAGTGGCCTCGTAACTTCCATTAAAAATGTAAAAAACGAAAATGAAGAAACTAAAGGAAGCCACAATTTGATATCCATTAAACACCAAAAATGTAGCCCCGCACAATTTCATAAAGGGCTTGTTTTTTACCGCCTCTTTTATACTTACAAACAGGTCTTTTAAGTTACTAAATATAGAGGTGAAGGTTAACTTTTTTCTATTGCCCATATGCGAGGCGTCAATGCCCCTACAAAAAATGGCCGGTAAAAGCCCGAGTAGCAAACAAGCCACCCCAACATAGATTGCCATTGTCCTTACCCCTTCGGCTTGATTGCTGAAAATATCAGGATCGGCAATGATCACCCAAAACCAAGGCACAATGACCCAAGCTAATAATCCCACTGTTTGCGAAAATGCCATTAAACGTGTCCGCTCATTATAATCCGATGTCATTTCATAACCCAATCCCACCAAGGGAGTTGCGAACATCGTATTTCCAATAAGAAAAACCATGGACATGATCAGGAAGTACCAAAAATTATAGTCGGATGAGTTTCCTTCATCCAATTGCCAAAGCAAAACAAAGGTAACGGCACTTAAAATCCCACCCACAAAAATATAGGGTCTTCTTCTCCCCCATTTGGAGCTGGTGTTATCTGAAATAAACCCCATTATAGGGTCGGTAATTGCATCAAAAAAACGCGGCAATCCGCCTAGAAGTCCAGCCAAAAAGGGGTCCATCCCAAAAGCGGTTAACAAGAAGAACATAAAGAACCCCAAGGCTCCTGGGTACAGGTTCAAAACCAAATGTCCGGCCCCAAAAGCGGCCTTCTGTCCCAAAGGGACCCTATCTGTTTTGATGGTTTTTACGTTTGACATAATTTTAGTTTTAGTTAGTATGAATTGGTTTAGGCCTGGGGTGTTCCGCTAGGAATCACAATGGTCTGCAAGGCCTTTCCACTTATGTTGATTTGTATTGATTCGCCACCCAATGAAAGGGTAAACGATTGAGGTTCCTCTTCTTGATTTAGAACTACCACCGCAAATGTGCCATCAGGGTTTTGGGCTGCTGTCACCAACAAACCATCTGCATTCACTTCATGACCTATACGCTGGGCACCCGGCCGAATAAATTTGCTGAAATGGGCCATGGTATGGTACAAAGGCGTAAAATATACCTCATCTGCTTCAGGGTCCACCAATACTGGGGCTACACACCAGTTTTTGAACCAGTTGGGACCCCCTTGACGGTCGAGCACCATGTTCCAATCAATCCAGCCATCTACCCAATTGTTTAAACAGCCAATGATGTCCCTTGCATATCGATAAACTGGAACATATTTGGGGTGCATATGCTTTTGATCTTCCGGAGCCCAATCCCAACCCCAGTCGGTAGCTTCTTTGGACCAGTACCAGGCGTCGTCTTTCCATACCGGTACTTGGGCATCTACACAAGCTTCAGATTGAATCAGATGTTTATAGGGTGCTTTTTGATGCGCATATTGTAGCGCCTCAGGGAAAACTTCGAAGGTGCTGGCATACCAATGAATAGCGGTGCCGCTAAAGTACCTTGAGCTGGCTTCATCCTTATACATTTCATCTACCCACTCATTTAAATGCTCGCGGTTTTGATCATAGCCCAAAATCTTGACATGTCCTTTTCCATCTTTCTCCAATTTTGGGCCTAGATGGTTTTGGACAAAGGCAGTCATCTCCTCTGGGGTATAATGCATGCTTTCCCAGTTGCTATCATTGCCCAAGGGTTCATTCTCCACAGTAAAGCCCCAAATATCGATCCCTTCGGACTTATAGGCATCCACATATTTTGAAAAAAACAAGGCCCAAGTGTTATAGTATTCGGGGAGTAGTTTTCCGCCTCGCCAATCTTTATTATCCTTCATCCAAGGCGGTGCGGTCCATGGGGAAGATAAAATCTTGAAACCATCTTCAGACGCGGCCATGGCGTCCTTGATCATGGGAATGATATCATCCCGGTCTTCATCAATAGAGAAATGTTCCAAGTTCTTATCGCCCTCAACAGGCGCATAGGAATAGTTACCCATTGAAAAATCACACGAATTCATGTGTGTACGTGCAAGGGAATACCTTGCCACCTCATTGCCAAAATAAGCTTGAATGACCTTTTGGCGGCTTTCCTTGCTCAACTTGTTTAACAGATGAGCCGATGCTTCTGTAAAGGAACCTCCAAAACCTGTAATAGTTTGGAATTTATTATCAGGCAAAAGAATGATATCCACCTCACTTTGACCTGTGCTCTCCAAGGTAGGAATTGAGCTCAGCTTGTTTCCTGCAGCGGAGGTCTCATAGACCTCAACCTTCAACTGGTTTTCTTTGCAAGCTACTACTACCATGGTCAAAATCAACACATATTTGAGTTTGGATAACATCTTATTGCTCTCGTTTACATAGCAACCCTTTAATGGGTAACTGCCTGTTCTCTTTTTAGGGGTGGCACCAAAACCTCTGCCATTAAAGCTTCCTCGTCTCCACTGTACGATTTGGTAATGGGGTTTCCATTTCTGGAAAGTCCTTCAAAAACACCTTTGTCTACCAAGTCCCATAATGCATACTTGGCCCTCCCTTCAAGGGTGAACAATCCAAAATGGTTTTCCGAGCCGTTCTTATTATGGAAGTCCTTCCATTTCTCGTTGAAAGCTTCAAAATAGAAACAGGAAATTCCCTCAGCATTTGTCCAATCCCGTAAATGTTTATGATACAAGGCTTCTTTGTATTCATCCGTGGCCTTGGAACCCTTCGCACCATATTGTCCATTGGAAACAGTGGCCCAGCCTGTTTCACCAATATGGATGGGCTTGTCCACGCCCAAACTTTTCATATGGTCGGATACGGCCTTGTATTGGTTCATTGCAAAGGATTTTGCCCGCAACATGGCGGCATCTATTTTTTCTATATCAGAAAGCTGTTCTTGATCATCGGGAACCCCCCAAAAATCTGGGTTGTAATGGGTATTATGGTATGCGTAGGTGTGCATGGAAATATAGTCTACGGCCTTGATCAAATTGGCCAAATCTTCGGTATGATAGCTGGGATCTCCCCCGCCCCATGATGCAAAATCATCCGAGCTGGTAATCCAAAGATCCTTGGAAAGCTTCCCATCTTGCTTTAATTGCTGTAAATGGTTCACCCATTTTAGAATTACACTTGGCTGCACGTAGTAACTGGTAGCCCAGCGCACCATGGCCTCGTTACCGACTGCAATAATTTTGATAATATCCGGATATTGATTTGCCAAGGCCACCGCTCTTGCAATCTCAGCTTCGTTTTGTTCACTTTCCACATTATGATCCGGTTCTTGATCGGTCCATGCGTTTTTGCAGTCGATCCAAGCTCCTAGCATTACGTACATCTCGAAATCCCCGTTTTCCTTTTTTAACTCCCTAATGGCGGTCATTAGGTTCGAAGCCTGTTGTAATTGCACATTATAGGTTCTTACAATCTTGATGCCCATCGCCGATAACAGTCTCATATCTTCTTTAAGTTCATCGATTGTTGGCTGTATATCGCGTGTAACCTCTCTATATCCTCCATAGGATATGGCCAAATAGTCAGGGTTTCCTAAGATATCTTTAGCTGTCACTTCTTTTTTTATTTGTGATTCTCTTTCTTCAGTTACTTTTTTGTTTTCCTTGCAGGAATAGCTCCAAACCAGAACCACAATTGCAAAGCATATTGATATTAGTGGTCTCATAATACAATTTTATACTTTCATCTTAATCTATTTTCCTTTAGGTTAACACTTATTTGAGCAATGTCCCCAGTTCTTTGGAATAACTTTTGGCTTTGTGAAGTATCTAAGGATAGACTCTCATAAGTGGATTGATTCCCGTCTAGATCAGTGATAACTATTCCCTCTTTAGCGGCCAATTTATACACGATGGGTACCTGACAATAGGTGAAGCATAGTGAGCCCTCATCCAACAACAACTGCCTCTTTTGCCCAGATACATCTGTATATTGGACAGTTCTGGATGCCTCCAGAAATTCGTTCCTGCGAAGCATGTAAGGGTTAAATCCGAGTTTACCCGCTTGCGTAACGATACCAAGTTCTCCAAACCTACTTAGGATATCCTCTTTTACCTGACCCGTCATTCCTGGTTGTTGGGCACCTTTGCCCGCGGGAGTGTGCGAATAGGGATCCGTTGGGAAAGCGCCATAAAGTGCTGGAGATTTGTGAACTCCAATACCTTCGTTGATTTCATAGTAATACTCCAACAATCTGCCAATTATCTCCTCGTTTGCCCCGGCATTAACAGCGTCAAGCACGCACTCACTAACCGCTAGTTGCAACTTGGAAACCATATGCCAATAAATGGAGCCGAGTCCTTCGTAACCATAAAAAGTTCCGGATCTTCCTGTAAAAGCCTTGTGGTTGAAGACCTTCTCAAAGATGTTGAGCACCAAATCCTTATCGCGCTCCACAAGTTGGTAGTATGTATTTACGGAAAGGTTTTCTAAGGCAGATTCCAAATCTGCCGCATTTTTAAAGTCTCCATTGAAATGGAAAACACCATTTCCATCCTTTTCAAGAATCTGTGTGTTTCCTTCCTCTACCAGAGCGGTGAGCAAAGCAGATTGCTTTACCGCATCGCCCGAGATTGTATTTTTCTGCATAAATGGGGCCAAATCCTTGTTGGGATAAAGCAAGTAACTGTATTGGTCAGGCCTAAAAAGTTTACTTTTCTTTAATCCGTCCAATACCTGTAAGGTTTCCTCTGGAGAAAGATAGCCTGAGCTCAGTACTGCAACCTGCCCCTCCAGCATTTCACTTAAATAAGCAATAGATATAGCATTTCCTTCTTCTGGGGACATTAAATTGTATGCGTGATACATTCCATCACTTCGCTTGTTGGAGCGCAAAGAATGCTCCAAAAATCGCAATCCCACTTCTATAAGTTCCTGTATATGTTTTAAGGAGAGCTTTTTCCTTTTTCCAGAAAAAGTCTGATCATAGAGGCCCGTTCTAAAATCGCTGCCCGCTTTTCCAAGTCCTGATACAATTTTATAGCGCTCTTGGTCAGAGATCTTCCCAGAAAGTGCTTGCCTATGATTTATTAAGGTCTGCAAAATACCTTCGAAAAAACCAAACATTTCTTCCGAGACCTCAATACTTTCCTGCTTGGAATTGGACAAAATTTCTTGGAAAAACTTCAAGAACCTCCGGAGATAATATAGTGTTACCATAGATACTCCGTTACCCACCAAAGCATTGTTTGCATCGTTCCATTCCGGTCTCTGGGTATTCATCCAAATACCTCCTTCTGGAACCAGATTGGATAATTTGGAAAGCATTGTTGCCAATATCTTTTCCAAAAAATTTACTCGATGTATGCTCCCGGCCCTATCCATAAGCAGGGCACCGTCGGCACCAATCTTTTCCCGTTGCGCCCGGATACTCTTATCGGAATCATGATCAAAATCTATAGTATCCTTTGGATTCTTTAAAATCTCATCAAACTCTTTGATTCGGTAAGGGACATTGGCATATACGAACAAATCCTGATTAAAATAAGCTTCCAATTTGCCGGGATAGTGGTCTTCCGCGAACTCCAAAAACTTTAACAAGTAAATTATCTGATGATCGCCCCAATACCCAATATAGGACCACGGATCATCCGGTTCAATAATTTCCCAGTCAAATCCATCCTTGGTAACCCTGTAGGGATTATAGCCATCAAAAGTAGTGGCGTTCAAAAACTTGTGGATCATGCTTTCAATGAACTCGGGATACGAATGGGCCAAAGCTTCCCAATTTTGGAATATATCCCTCCAATTTCCCTCATAATCCAAAATCTTTGATCCGTCCTCATTACGTGTATTGATAGAAAATCGATTCCAAGGTCTACTGGGATCTCCATGTCTTCTGCTGAATTTCAGCGGCATATACTCCAAGCACAATCGAACGAAATCGTTGTCCTTCTCCTGATTAGCCACTTCTTTTAAGTCTGAAAGTTGAAAAGTCTCTGGAAGTGAGTCCAAAACAGCACTGGCATTTGCGAAAACCTCTTTGTTCGCATTTTTCAGATAGTTGGTGAAATCCCACTTTTCAATCGTGTAGGCATCATCAAAAATACCTCCTCGCATGATGTTGAACAAAGTGTTGGAAAAATGCCGGGTATCCCGCAACACATCCGTGGTGTATTGTAGTCCGTCGGAAGCTGCAGTGAGGGATATCAAAGCTTCGGTTCCCAGATCAATATCTTTTTCCACCTCTTTTCTCAGCGCCTGCGCATTCTTAAGTTTTTTAGAAATGTCTATGATTGAGGCATGGTTCTGATTTGTGTTTAACACTATCATCCAATCCTTTTCCGTCTGAGGGGCCAACAAGAATTGGGTATGAAGTAAGTACGCCCCCTTCTCAGCTTTTATATCGGTTTCTTCGAGTATAGGATTACCTTTTCTAAATGCTTTTAGTTGAAGTGACGAGAGTAGATGGGTAGGATGTTCCAATCCAATGGACCAGGCGATATTGGCCTTTAGGGCCTCACTGGGTTCCGCTTTGTCCACGATTATTGCGCTAAGGGCATAAATTCCCAAACCGGAATCTTTAATGAGCTCGCTTCGCTTGTAGGCATCCACAAGGTTACTCTGTCGATTTTGCAAATCGCTGCCAACCCCATATGGCAGTATATTCTGTACCCCATCAAGCATGGAAACTTTAACCTCTTCCTCTCCTATATTGGCCAAGGTCGATTTTCGAACAAAACCATAGCTATCACTTGAATTCCATTCATACTGAAATTTCAACTCCAAATCATGATTGATCTCCTCAAATAGGATTTTATTTCCGTAAACACTTTTGTACAGATTCCTTGTCACACGGTATATGCCCTCATATCGCTCGGAAAAAGGTTCCCACAAGTTCGATTTCTCTTTGGCACCGACCCAGAAAATGGTTTTACTACCAGTTACTTCGGTAGACTCTGTAATCTTGTCATCAGAATAGTAGGGGAAAATGGAAAATTCAGAGTTTTTACGCCCCGCGGTAAGTCCGCCATTACTGGAAATGAACATCCAGTGATCGGAGTCGCTTACGATAAACATAAAAAATGGCCGTAGTTCATCACTGTTGGAAATATTTAAATAATTATCAATTACTATTTTT